>CAZCEG010000178.1:0-5325 GCA_964497275.1 uncultured Oceanicaulis sp. | reverse complement strand
CCTTATCGCCGCCATTGACGGCCAGCCGCGCCGCGAAGTGGTGGAGCTGGCGATCAAATCGCTCAAAGCCGTCTGGCATCGCGGCGCGGTCGACGCCGATGGCAAGACCGGCGACGGGGCGGGCATACGCGTCGGCGTGCCGCAGGACTTCTTCAAGGAGCAGGTGGCGCGCACCGGCCATGTGCCGGGCGACGGGCCGGTGGCCGTCGGCATGGTCTTCCTGCCGCGCACCGATTTTGCCGCGCAGGAGCGCGCGCGCACCATCGTGGAAACGGAAATCCTGCGCGCAGGCTTCCGGCTTTATGGCTGGCGGCAGACGCCGGTGGACCCGTCCTGCCTCGGCGAGAAGGCGAACGCCACCCGCCCCGCCATCGAACAGATCCTGTTTGACGAGCCGCGCGGGCGCAAGGCGCACATTCTCGACCGCCAGCTTTATATCGTGCGCCGCCGCATCGAGAAGCGCGCGCGCGAGGACAATCTTCCTGGCTTCTATATCGCCTCGCTCTCCACGCGCGACATCATCTACAAGGGCATGTTCCTGGCCGAGGCGATTGACCGCTTCTACCCGGATCTGAAGGACGAGCGCTTCGTCTCTTCCTTCGCGATCTTCCACCAGCGCTATTCGACGAACACCTTTCCTGAATGGCGCCTCGCCCAGCCCTTCCGCATGCTTGCCCATAATGGCGAGATCAACACGCTCAAGGGCAATGTGAACTGGATGAAGAGCCATGAAATCCTCATGGCTTCAAAGGCGTTTGCCGATGCCGAGGACGTGGTCAAACCGGTCGTTCAGGCCGGTTCATCGGACTCTGCTGCCCTTGATCAGGTGTTTGAGGTGCTGGTGCGTGCCGGTCGCTCTGCCCCGATGGCCAAAGCCCTTCTGATCCCTGAAGCCTGGTCGAAGCGCGCCGACATCATGCCCGACCGCTGGCGCGGGCTTTACGAGTACTGCAATTCGGTGATGGAGCCGTGGGACGGCCCTGCCGCCATTGCCGCCTGTGACGGGCGTTGGGCGATTGCCGGGCTCGACCGTAATGGGCTGCGGCCCTTACGCTGGTGCCGCACCGAGGATGATCTGCTGATCGTCGGCTCGGAAACCGGCATGACCCCGCTTGCCGATACCCGCGTGGTGGAGCGCGGCGCGCTGCAGCCGGGGCGCATGATCGCGCTCGATCTCGATACGGGCACCTTCTACCGCGCCGAGGAGATCCTTGATCACCTCGCCTCCAAGCATCCGTATGACGAATGGCTGTCCAATGTGCGCGATGTGGAGACCGAAGTCGGTCCTGGCCCCGAACCGCTGATCTGGGACGATGCGATGCGCACCCGCCGTCAGGCCGCCGCCGGTCTGACGATGGAGGATATCGAGATCATCCTTGCGCCCATGGCAGAGGACGGCAAGGAAGCCATCGGCTCCATGGGTGATGACAGCCCCGTGGCCGTGCTGTCGAACCATTACCGGCCCGTCTACCACTACTTCCGGCAGAACTTCTCGCAGGTCACCAACCCGCCCATCGACCCGCTGCGGGAAGGCCGGGTGATGAGCCTGAAAACCCGGTTCAAAAATCTCGGCAATATTCTCGCGACCGACGAAGCCCAGACCAATGTCTTCGTGCTCGACAGTCCGATCCTGACCAATGGCATGTATGTGCGCCTGCGCGACGTGCTGGGCGAGGGCGTGGCCGAGATCGACTGCACCTTTGCCGTGGACAGCGCCGATGGGCGCGGCAAGGCCCTGCGAGAGGCGCTGGACCGTATCCGCGCCGATGCCGCCCGCGCGGTCAAGGACGGCAAGGCGCAACACCTCGTCCTTACCGATGAAGCCATCGGGCCGGACCGCTGCGCCGTACCGATGGCACTGGCCGTGGGCGCTGCCCACACCCACCTCACCCGCGAGGGGCTGAGGACCTATGTATCGCTGAACGTACGCGCGGCGGACGCCAGCGATGCCCATGCCTGCGCGGTGCTGATCGGGCTGGGGGCCACCACGGTGAACCCCTATGTCGCCTTCGAGACCGTCACCGCGCGCACCCAGCGCGGCCTTGGCAAGCTGACGCCCGAAAAGCGCGCCTATCACATGAAGAAGGCGCTCGATGCGGGGCTGATGAAGATCATGTCCAAGATGGGCATTGCGGTCATCTCCTCCTATCGCGGCGGGTGCAATTTCGAGGTGCTGGGCCTCTCGCGGGCCGTGGCGGCGGAATATCTCGGCGGGGTCACCAGCCGTATTTCCGGCGTCGGTCTCTCCGGTCTCGAACAGAAAACCGTCGAGCTGCATCGCTGGGCCTGGGGAGAGGAGGGCGCGGTGCGCCTGCCCGTTGGCGGGTTCTACCGCCAGCGCGCCTCCGGCGAAGTACATGCTGTTGAAGCGGAAAGCGTGAAAGCCCTGCAAAAGGCGGTGCGCGAGGAGGACTATGCCTCCTTCCGCCGCTTTGTGGAGTTGCAGCAGTCGAAACCGCCTATCCAGCTGCGCGATCTACTGGATATGCGCCCCCTCGGTCCTGCGCTTGATATTTCGGCCTGCGAGAGCGTGAACGAGCTGCGCCAGCGCTTCGTCACCCCCGGCATGAGCCTTGGCGCGCTGTCGCCAGAGGCCCATGGAGCGCTCAATATCGCCATGAACCGGATCGGAGCGAAATCCGTCTCCGGCGAGGGCGGGGAGGACCCGGCCCGCTATACCCCGCTGCCCAATGGCGACAATATGAACTCCGCCGTGAAGCAGATTGCCTCAGGGCGGTTTGGCGTTACCGCGCAATATCTCAATGAGTGCCGCGAGATCGAGATCAAGGTCGCGCAAGGGGCAAAGCCCGGTGAGGGCGGCCAACTGCCCGGCTTCAAGGTGACGCAGTTCATCGCGAAGATGCGCCATGCCGTGCCCGGCACCACGCTGATCAGCCCCCCGCCGCACCACGATATCTACTCGATCGAGGATCTGGCCCAGCTCATCTATGACCTGAAACAGATCAACCCTGATGCGCGCGTGGCCGTGAAGCTCGTCAGTGCCGCTGGCGTCGGCGCGGTGGCGGCAGGCGTCGCCAAGGCCCATGCCGACGTGATCCTGATATCCGGCAATGTGGGCGGCACGGGCGCTAGCCCGCAGACCTCCATCAAGTTCGCCGGTGCGCCGCTGGAGCTCGGTCTGTCTGAGGCCCATCAGGTGCTCTCCCTGAACGGCCTGCGCGAGCGGGTGACGCTGCGCGCCGATGGCGGCATCCGCACCGGGCGCGATGTGGTGATCGCTGCCATGCTGGGCGCAGAAGAGTTCGGCATCGGCACGACGAGCCTTGTTGCGCTCGGCTGCCTGATGGTGCGCCAGTGCCACTCCAATACCTGCCCTGTGGGCATCTGCACGCAGGATGATGAGCTGCGAAAGCGCTTCACCGGCCTGGCCGATCACGTGGTCAATCTGATGACCTTCATCGCGCGCGATGCCCGGGAAATCCTCGCAAAGCTTGGCGCAGCCTCGATTGAAGACGTGATCGGGCGGGCCGATCTGCTTGATCAGGTGAGCCGGGGCGCGGAGCATCTCGATGATCTGGACCTCAACCCGCTTCTGGTGCGCGTCGATCCGCAAGGACGTCCACCGCGCTCCACGAGGGCCCAGCGTAACGCGGTCGCGCCCAGCCTTGATGAGCAGATCCTCAAAGACGCCAGCGCCGTCTTTTCGCGCGCCGAGAAGATGCAGCTCGTCTATGATGTAAGGAATACCGACAGGGCCGTCGGCACACGCGTGTCCTCGGCCATCGTGCGCAAGTTCGGCCCAGCGGGGCTGGAAGACGGCCAGCTGACCTTGCGGCTTAACGGCTCTGCCGGTCAGTCGCTGGGGGCGTTTGCCGCCAAGGGTCTGCGCATCGAGCTCGAAGGCGATGCCAATGATTATGTCGGCAAGGGTCTTTCCGGCGCGGTGATCGCCATACGGCCCTTTGGCGGCTGCACGCGCGAAGCGCCCGGCGACGCGATTATCGGCAATACCGTGCTCTACGGGGCCACCTCCGGCGCGCTCTATGCGGCAGGGGCGGCAGGCCAGCGCTTTGCGGTGCGCAATTCGGGCGCGACCGTGGTCGTGGAAGGGTGCGGGGCCAATGGCTGTGAATACATGACCGGCGGCGTAGCCGTGATCCTTGGCAAGGTCGGCGATAATTTCGCCGCCGGGATGACGGGCGGGGAAGCCTTCGTGCTCGACGAGGAAGAGCGGCTGGAGCCGCGCCTCAATGCCGAGACCGTGTTCGTCAGCGCGCTCACCGGCGAGGCTGAAGAACGCTGCCGTGTGCTGATCGAGGCGCATCTCGCCGCCACCGGGTCACGCCATGCCGCCGCCATTCTCAATGACTGGGAAACCCGCAAGCGCGCTATCGCCCATGTGCGCCCGCACGATGTCAGCTATGTGGAGGGTGGTAAGAGCCAGAAGGTGAAGGCTTGACGCATTACGTAATGCGTAATTTCATTATTCAATGACTGAAGTCGCCGCCAAATTTCCTCTGGGCCTTGATGTCCACCCCGGTGAAGTCCTGAAGGAGGACTTCATGGTGCCGCTAGGCCTGTCTGCGGCGGCGCTGGCGGCACGCCTGCATACCACGCCGGCCAATGTCTCCCGGATCGTGAACGGCAAACAGGCGGTATCGGCAGAGATGGCGCTGCGCCTTGCCCGTGCCTTTGGCACGACGCCCGGCTTCTGGTTGAACCTGCAATCCCAGTACGATATCGCCGCTTTGGGTAGCCGCCTTGCGGAGATCGAACGCGACGTTCAACCGCTGGCGAGCTAACCCTACCTCACCGGGCGGCCGGCATCGGCGCTCACGGCGCGCTTCAGGGCTGACAGGCCATCGCCAGCGGGCTTGCGGGCGGGCGTTGCGGTATCGCGCTTTGGCGCGCGCCGTCCGCCTTCCTCGTCAAAGAGGCTCGCGAGCTGGTTCGTCATCGCCCCTGCCAGCTGCTCCACATCGATAATGGTCACGGCCCGGCGGTAATAGCGCGTCACGTCATGGCCGATGCCGATGGCGAGCAGCTCCACTTCGGAACGCGTCTCGATCATGCGGATCATCTCGCGCAGATGCTTTTCGAGATAAGCGGGCGAGTTGGCCGACTGGGTGCCATCATCAACCGGCGCGCCATCTGAAATGACCATGAGGATGCGGCGCTGTTCGGGGCGCGCCAGCAGCCGCTTCCACGCCCATTGCAGGGCCTCACCGTCGATATTTTCCTTTAGCAGGCCATCGCGCAGCATCAGCCCCAGATTATTGCGCGTGCGCCGCCAGGGCGCGTCGGCGCTCTTGTAGATGATGTGCCGGAGGTCATTGAGGCGGCCGGGGTTTGGCGGCTTGCCAG
>CAZCEG010000177.1:1034-5327 GCA_964497275.1 uncultured Oceanicaulis sp. | reverse complement strand
GCCACGACGAAGTCAAAGCCCTGAAAGGCTGAAACCATGCGCCGCTCACACCTTGCCTCTGCCGGACTGGCCCTGCTGCTGGCGGCCTGCAATACCAATCCGGACAACGTCCCGCCGCCCGAAGCCCTGAACCGCACGTGCGGGCCCGGCGGTGGTCATGGCCCGACGGGTGTAATGGACTGGCACTGCGTGGACGGGGACGGCGTTGAGCGCTTACGCCCGCAGCCCCTCACCCGCGTCATTCGTGGCGATCCCCTCCCCGGCGATCAGGAAGAGGACTGATCATCTTTCCTCCCCGGGGCAGAAAACCGTAGGCACTCCCCATCAGAATAGGGTAAAGCGCGCGGCCAGCAGCCTGTGCCTGTCGACATAATCACAAGACGGGCGCTAGGGTTGCGTCCAGTATCGATACAAGAGTCGTCGTGGGAGTTCACATGAGTGCCGCCATCATTCGCGCCACAGGCCTGTGGACGCCGCCCTTTGCCATATCCAATGATGAGCTGGTGGCGGCCTATAACGCCTATGCCGAGCGCTATAATACCCAGCACGCAGACGAGATTGCGCGCGGCGAGCTGGAAGCTCTGACCCCCTCCTCTGCCGAGTTCATCGAGAAGGCTTCCGGTATCAAGTCCCGCTATGTGGTGGAGAAGGACGGCGTCCTCGACATCACCCGCATGATGCCGAACATCCCGGCCCGCTCCAATGATGAACCCGCCATCCTTGCCGAGATCGGCGCCCACGCCGCACGCGATGCGCTGGAGCGCGCGGGCAAGACACCTGCGGATATCGATGGCATCATCGTGGCTGCATCCAACATGCAGCGCGCCTATCCGGCGGTTGCCATCGAGGTGCAGCACCTGCTGGGCATGGAGCACGGCTTCGGCTTTGACATGAATGTCGCCTGCTCCTCAGCCACGTTTGGCATGCAGGCTGCCGCCGACATGATCGCGGCCGGCAATGCGCGCGCCATTCTGGTGGTCAATCCGGAGATCACCTCCGGCCACCTCAACTGGCGTGACCGCGACAGCCATTTCATCTTTGGCGATGTGGCCACCGCCATATTGCTGGAGCGTGCAGAGCTTGGGACGGGCGGCTGGACTATCCTCGGCTCGAAGCTGAAGACCCAGTTCTCCAACAATATCCGCAATAATTTCGGCTTCCTGAACCGCACCGAGCGTGCGACCGGCGATAACGGGCCCATCCAGAATGGCGCGCCCAAGGACGACAAGCTGTTCGTGCAGGAGGGCCGCAAGGTCTTCAAGGAAGTCGTGCCCATGGTCTCCGACATGATCCGCGAGCATATGGACGAGCTCGGCCTTGAGCCGGAGGACATGAAGCGCGTCTGGCTGCACCAGGCCAATATCAACATGAATTTGATGATCGCGAAAAAGGTGTTCGGGCGCGAGGCGGGCGGCGAAGATGCGCCGACCATCCTTGATACCTACGCGAACACCTCGTCTGCCGGCTCCATCATCGCCTTCCACCAGCATTCAGAAGACCTCAAATCCGGTGACAAGGGCGTGATCTGCTCCTTCGGGGCAGGCTATTCGGCCGGCACGGTCTTCGTGGAGAAGCTCTGATGGCATTGCCGGGCGAGCCAGATCTCGCCGCGCGGATACTCGCCAAGACCAATGAGTATCTCGATTTTCCAAGCGTGGTCGGGCATGAAACGCCCTTCCTCGACCATCTGGCGCGTGACTTTCACGGCCTCGGCCTGAAGCCGCAGCGCGAAGCCAATCTGTGCATTATCGATACCGGGCGCGAGGGCCCGGTTTTCATTGCCCATGTGGACCGGCACGGCGCGGTGATCGCGCCCGATGGCGCCGCGATCTACGCCGCCAATGCGGTGAAGAACGACAAGTATGGCGAGGACGCACCAGCCTCCAGCGTGCTCGCCGAGCGGGTGAAGACACGCTATTCGGGCGAAGAAGTGTTTGCCTATGACCGCAAGACGGGCGGGCGCCTCGCCTATGGCGATGTGGCGGGCGCGAGCCTTGATGGCGAGGGACGTATCGTGCTGGCCATTCCGGGCCTGCCCGCCCTGCCGCCCGGCACGCCCTTGAGCTTTGCGCGCGCGCTTGACCGCAGCACGAACGGACGCGTGTCCGGCCAACTGGACAATCCTGTCTCGGTCGCGGTCCTGCGCGTGGCGGTGGAGTTTGGGCTGTCGGGCAGAATCGTCCTGACCGCAGAAGAGGAAATCGGCCGCTCGGCGGAGCATTTCCTGGGCTGGGCCAACGCCTCGCTTGAGCCACGCAAGGATATTGTCGTCCTCGATACCAGCCCGTTTGACGATTCAGCTGCCATGCTGGCGGGCGCGGTGATCCTGCGCCGCCGGGATGCCAGCGCCAGCTTCAACGAGGCGATGGTGGCGCGCGTGGAACGGGCCGCCGCCTCAAGCGGCGCGCCTGTCATCTTCAAGGATGCCTTCATCGAGGCCGAAAATGCCGCCCGCGCAAGGCGTGGCCAGCCGCTGAAGGGCATCGGCATGACCGAGCTCGGCAAGATCACGGCAGGCTCGAAAGGCGCATACACGGGCGCGACCTTGCAGGTGCCGACCGTGAATTATCACTCCAATCAGGAAAGCACGTCGCCGCGCGCGCTCGTGGCGATGCTCAAAGCCACCCTGGCGGTCTGACCGGCCAAAAAAGAGGCCCGGCGCAGAGGCCGGGCCAGTCAGGGAGGACTGTTGAGGGCGGAGCGTCTCAGGCGCTCTCGCCGTGCAGGGCGATATCGACGCCCGTAACCTCGTCTTCTTCCTCGACACGCAAGCGAACGACGCGCCCAATCAGGAAGAGAAGGATGAAGGTGACAACCGCGCACCAGGCCGCTGCGGCCAGCGCGCCCCAGGTCTGCGTCCAGACGAGCATGAAGTTGCCTTCCAGCGCGCCCGGCGTGCCGCCAATGGCTTCCACCGCGAACACGCCGGTCAGCACCGCGCCGGCAAGACCGGCAATCCCGTGCAGGCCGAAGGCATCGAGGCTATCATCGTATTTGAGCGCCGACTTCAGCGCCGTCACCGCGAAATAGGCCGCTACTGCGCCCGCAGCCCCGAGCGCAAAACCTGCCTGCACGCTGACAAAGCCCGCTGCAGGCGTGATGGCAACAAGGCCCGCCACCGCGCCAGACGCCGCGCCCAGCACGGTGGGCTTGCCGCGTAATATCCATTCCAGCGCACACCAGACCAAAGCTGCCGTGGCGGCCGCGATCTGCGTTACCAGAGCGGCATGGGCGGCAATCTCGTTTGCCGCGAGCGCAGAGCCGCCATTAAAGCCGAACCAGCCCACCCAGAGCAGGCCTGCGCCAATGACCGTGAGGACAAGATTATGTGGCGGATGGCCTTCCTTCGGCCAGCCCCGGCGCGGGCCCAGCACCAGCGCCAGCACGAGCCCTGCGACGCCGGAATTGATGTGCACCACAGCGCCGCCAGCAAAATCGATCACGCCTGCCTGATGCAGGAAACCGCCACCCCACACCCAGTGCGCTACCGGCGCGTAGACGGTCAAAAGCCAGAGCGGCACGAAGATGACCCACGCTTTGAAGCTGAGCCGCTCCGCAGCAGCGCCCGCAACGATTGCCACGGTGATGATCGCGAAAGTGAGCTGGAACAGGATGAACACGCTTTCGGGAAGGCCGCCCGCTTCGCTGCCGGTCTCCAGCCCGGAGAGGAAAAGCCGGTCAAATCCGCCGATAAGGCCGCCCTCGCCCGTCAGGGCCAACGAATAGCCCGCCACCGCCCAGGTGATGGTCACGAGCACGGCAGCGGCCAGCGCATGCATCAGCGTGGAGAGCACGCTCGTCTTGCGCACCATGCCGCCATAGAAGAGGGCCAACCCCGGCACGGTCATCATCAGCACCAGAGCTGCGGCGGTGAGTATCCAGGCGGTATCGCCTGCGGAAAACGCGGCTTCTTCCATTGTCGGCTCGCCCCTTTGATTGAGAACGGGGCGAGCCTGCGTGCGGGTTCACCGGTTTGTCAGCGCACGCGCCGATATTGCACCGCAGCAGACAAGCGGCTGCCCGCATTTTCAGCGCACATGCCCGCAACTGCAGCAAATACCCCTGCCCCTGCTGACCGAAGGCAGGCTGACCGGCTTGACGCTACGAACGACCGTTCGTATTTATGCTGCATGAGCGAATCAAGACCTACCCGCCAGCGCATTATCGACACCGCCCTGCAGGAGATGGCAGGCAGCGGCCTTGCCGGGCTGTCCATCGGACACCTCGCCAACGCGTGCTCCATGTCCAAGAGCGGGCTTTTTGCCCATTTTGGCGGGCAGGAAGCCCTGCAAT
>CAZCEG010000177.1:0-1024 GCA_964497275.1 uncultured Oceanicaulis sp. | reverse complement strand
CAGTTCCGCCTGGCGGTGGTGGAGCCTGCCCGCCAGCAGAGCGGAACGCTGGCCCGCATCGAGGCTGTGGGCGTCAACTGGACGGGCTGGCTCCTGCGCGCGCCCTTGCGCCCCTGCCCGATCCTGCAATCCGCCTTCGAAGCCCCCGCCCTGACGCCGGAAGCGGCAAAGCGCGCCCGTCAGGCCCGCACCGGCTGGACCGGGTGGGTGGAGAGGCTCGCCAAGCTTGCCGTCCACGAAGGCGCCTTCACAGCCGAAACCGATCCGGTGAGCTTTGCCTTCCGGTTTGAAGCCATCGGACTTGGCTGCCAGTCCTGGGCCGTCATCCAGGGGCGCGATGAGGCCCAACGCCTGACGCGCGACAGCTTCACCGCCCTCATCGACAGCGCGCGGGCCTGAGCCTCTCATGAAGCCTGAAATCGTGATGGCCAATATGTTGGCCCGTTTTGCTCCGGCGCGTTTCCGCGCCATCACCGGCAGACGCTTTGTCCGTCCGCGCGTGCGCCAGCAGACCGATACCGGCCGCGCCTTCCTCGAAACGCTGGAGGCAGGCTGGATAGAAGGTCCGCTCGGCCGTCAGCGCATCTATAGCGGCGGACAGGGCCCGAGCGTGTTTTTCCAGCATGGCTGGGAGGCCGATGCGGCAGATCTCTCCAGCCACGCCGAACAGGTTATGGCTGCGGGCTTTCGCGTTGTCCTCATTGATGGCCCGGCTCACGGCGCGTCTGAAGGCAGAATGGCCACCCTGCCCCTGTTTGCAGGCGGTCTCGGTGCCGCCGCCGCGACGCTCGGCCAGCCCTTTGCCGTGATCGCCCATTCCATGGGCGCAGCATCCAGCGTGGTGGCGATGAGCGAGGGGCTGCTGGCGCCGCGCGCCTTTGTGGCGCTCGCCTCGCCCGCCTCGCTGGCCGACAATATCGCTTTTCAGGCAGGCGCGATGGGCCTGTCGCGCCACGCCATCGCGCAGATGCAAAAGGGCGTGGAGGCCGTTCTGCAAACGCCGATTTCGCGTTTTGACATTGCC
>CAZCEG010000176.1:4523-5368 GCA_964497275.1 uncultured Oceanicaulis sp. | reverse complement strand
CTCCGCCTCATCCTTCGGCAGGGCCTCGGGCGATACCGGCTCGCCGGGGACGGCATAGGAATTGGAGAGCCATTTTTGCAGGTCGAGATCGGCGCACCGCTTCGAGCAGAAGGGGCGGAACTCGGTCACGACCGGCTTGCCGCAGATCGGGCATTTGCCTTTGTGACCCATCACGCCCGCCCCGCCGAGAAGGCGCGCGCGGCAAGGCGCTCTGAAAGCTTCAGGTCAAAGCGCGCGCCGAGCCTGTCCGTCATGGCCTTTTTCCATCCGATTGCGTCTGATGACAGCCATGTATGGATGTCGCTGCCTGCTTCAAGCACGAGGCGCGCGGCGCGGTTAGCCCTGCCTTCGGCTTCCAGCGCGCGCAACGCTGCCAACGCGCGCGTCTCCACGCTTTCAACGCCAAAGCGCTCCCACATCTGCTCGTGCAGGGCGCGCCCCAGACGCTGGCGGGCAATCTCGGTGATGGCAAAGCGCGAGGCAGGCGCGATATCAACCTTGGCCGGATCATTGCGGAAGGCCGATTTCAGCGTGGCGTCGAGCGCGATCTGATCGCCCTTTTTCTTTAGCGGCACAAAGTCGATGGCCACCACGCCGCCAATCCCGCGCAGTCGTATCTGGCGGGCTGCTTCGCGCGCTGCGGCGCGGTTGAGGTCAAAGGCAGGGCTGCCTTTGCCGCCCGTGCGCCCGGCTGCGTCGACATCAATGGCGGTCAGCGCCGTCACCGGCTCGATGATGATACGCCCGCCGTCCTGCAAGGGCACCTCAGCTGCAAGGGCCGCCTCGAACTCGGCGTCGAGATCGATATCGGCCTTGTGGGCGGGGATGATGGGCGCGTCGAACAG
>CAZCEG010000176.1:0-4513 GCA_964497275.1 uncultured Oceanicaulis sp. | reverse complement strand
ACAGGCCCGACAGGCGCTCTGCCAGAGGCGGCGCGGTGATCAGCGCTTCGGGCGCATCGCCTGCCTCCACCTCGTAGAGGGCAAGCGTCGGCCCCTTCTCCTGAAAGGCCTCGCGCGCGATCTGCACGCCAATGCTGGCCCCTTCATGAAAGCCTGCGGGGCGGCCTTGCGCACCAAAGGAGAGGAAGCCATCAGCCCCGCGCCCGATATCGCAGAATGCGCCGTTCAGCTGGGCATCGATCCGGCGGACGCGGGCACGATAGACCTCGCCGCGCAGCGCGCGCCTGCCCCGCTCGCTCCAGCGTTCGATATGCAGCTCGATGGCGCGGCCGCCTTCAAAAAGGCCTGCGCGCGTCTCACCCACATGGTCGGCAACGATAACTCTCATGGCTTGTAACCGAGTCCCACGAGCAATTGGCGCGTCTCATAGACGGGCAGGCCCATCACGCCGGTATGGCTGCCAATGATCTGGATGATATGCCCGCCAAACCGGCCCTGAATGGCATAGCCGCCCGCCTTGCCCTGCCACTCGCCGCTTTCGATGTACTCATCGATCTCCTGCGCGCTGAGGCGTTTGACCGCAACGCGTGTGGTGGAGAGTTTGTGCGCCACCCGGCCATCGGGCGCGCGCACGGCAACGCCGGTGAAGACGCGGTGATTGCGGCCCGACAATAGCGCGAGGCAGGCACGCGCCTCATCCTCTGTCTCTGTCTTCGGCAATATGCGCCGGCCAACGCCGACCACCGTGTCGCTGGCCAGCACGAAATCGCCCGCATGACCGGCAGCGGAAAGCTTTTCCAGCGTCAGGCGCAGGGCGAGATCGCGCGGCAGTTCGCCTGGCCGCTCGGTCTCATCAATATCGGTGGGGGCAACCAGATCCGGCGCGAAGCCGATCCCGGCAAGCAGATCGCGCCTGCGCGGCGAGGCACTCGCCAGAACAAGGCGCGGGCGGGCGGTCATGACGACGCGGCCCGCCTTACTTGAAGCGATAGGTGATACGGCCCTTGGTCAGGTCGTAGGGCGTCATCTCGACCAGCACCTTGTCACCGGCCAGCACGCGGATGCGGTTCTTGCGCATCTTGCCAGCGGTGTGGGCGATGATTTCGTGGTCGTTTTCCAGCTTTACCCGGAAAGTGGCATTGGGCAGGAGTTCGGTGACCTCACCGGGAAACTCGAGCAGTTCTTCCTTCGCCATGCGGCTCCTCTTGGCAGACCGGCCCTTCTGGCTGACGTGATTCACGTCAGCCGGGCGCGCAACAGGGCGGCTATATAGTCCTTAACACCCCGCCCCGTCGAGCCTTCTGCAGCTATTGGGTAATTGCCGCAATCCTTGCCTTTAGCGCCTCACGCACGGCCCGGTAGGCTTCAAGCCGCGCCTCGCGGCTGCCCTCCATGCTGACAGGGTCGGCAAGGTGCCAGTCTTCAAGGCCAGCAGAGCACCGCTTTGCGAGCGCCGCTGCGGCGTCATGGGCTTCGGCGGCAAGGCAGATCACGCGCGCGCCGCGCAGGTCCGGCACAGCGTCGAGGCCTTGTGGTTCAAAGCCTGAGAGGTCTGCCCCCTCCTCGCGCATCACCGCAATCATGAAGCCGTCGGCATAGTCAGCCGGCTCCACCCCGCAGGACACGACCGGCGCATCGCTGCCGAAACGGGCCTTCCACAGGGCCTCTGCCATGGGCGAGCGCACCGAATTGCGTCCGCAGACGAAAACGACCGCAGGGGGTGTCACGCCGCTCTCCGGTGCAGGGCGCAGATCAGGGTAAAGAGGCGGCGGGCGGTATCGAAATCGACCTCGATCTTGCCTTCCAGCCGCTCCTTGAGAAGCGAGGAACCTTCATTGTGGACGCCGCGGCGGCCCATATCGACCGCCTCGATCTGGGCGAGCGAGGCATCGCGCACGGCCTCGTAATAACTCTCGCAGATCATGAAATAGTCTTTCAGGATGCGGCGCAGCGGCCCCAGCGAGAAGACGAACATGCGCACCGGCGTGCCATCTTCCCGGCTGACATCGAACACCAGGCGCTGTTCCTCGATGGCGAGGCGCAAGGCGTAGGGCCCGCCCGGCCCGTCCTCGGGGCGGAAGCGGTTGGCTTCAAGGAGGTCGGCTATCGCGACGCGGCGCTCATGTTCCACATTCTCGTCCGCCTTGCCGATGCTGGCAGCATCGAGCACGACCGAGATCAGACGGTCATTGGCGGTATCTGCGCTCACGCACTCTCCCCTTCGCTATTGGCATGGTCTGGACGGGCAGCAGCCTTCCACGGATCAGACAGATCGGCCAGTACCAGATCGACGCATTCCACCTCCAGCCGCATCGCCCCGCCACCGGCAAAGGTCAGAAGGATCGCGCCGCTGGGCGTTTCGGGCGTGCTGGTGTCTGGCTCGAAGGTCACAGAGAGCAGCGACACGAACGCATCGGGCGCGCCGCGCTTCAGGCGCTGTGCCTTCACCGACAGGACAGAGCCGATCTGCAGGCCGGAGCGTATGCGCTCGCCCTTGCCCTTCTCGCCCGCCTCCCAGCGATAGCGGGAGAAGACGGCCGTGAAGGCGCGGGCCTTGGCGTCGAACTTCATATCCCCCATGCGGGCGATGGCGTCCTGCAGCGCAGCCGAAACAGGCGGCAGATCCCCCTCATCCTGACCGATCAGGCGCAGCCGTGTCGTGCTCATGCTGGCTCTTTCTCCCGGCGAATATCCGCTCCGCAGGCGGAGAGTTTTTCCTCCAGCCGTTCAAAGCCGCGGTCAAGATGATAGACGCGCGACACGATGGTTTCGCCTTCCGCCGCAAGCCCTGCAATGACCAGCGAAACGGACGCGCGCAAATCCGTCGCCATCACCGGCGCGCCTTTCAGCTTTGCCGGGCCGCGCACCACCGCCTCATTGCCGCGCACATCGATACGGGCACCCAGACGCGTCAGCTCAGGGGCGTGCATGAAGCGGTTTTCAAAGATCGTCTCGCGGATCACCGAGGCCCCGTCGGCAAGACACATCAGCGCCATGAACTGGGCCTGCAGATCGGTGGGGAAACCCGGATAAGGCGCGGTCTGCATGTCCACCGCCTTTATCGCGCCCTTGCGGCGGATGCGCATGGTGCGCGTCCCCTCTTCCAGCTCGATGCCGGCTTCGGTGAGGTCCGCCCACAGCGCGCGGTTATGATCGGGGATCATGTGGGTCAGCGTCACATCGCCGCCAGCAGCCGCTGCCGCCATCGCGTAGGTACCGGTCTCGATCCGGTCCGGCACGACAGGCCAGACAGCGCCATTCAGCGAGGTGACGCCCTCAATCGTGATTGTGCTGGTGCCCGCGCCGGACACTTTCGCGCCCATCGCGTTCAGGCAGTTGGCGAGATCTTCTATCTCCGGCTCGCGCGCGCAGTTCTCCAGCTTCGTCGTCCCTCGCGCCAGTACGGCAGCCAGCATGGCATGCTCGGTTGCGCCGACCGACACGAAGGGGAAGGTGACATGTCCGCCCTTCAGGCCGCCAGCGGGCGCTTCGGCCAGCACATAGCCCTCTTCCAGAGCGATTTTCGCGCCCAGCGCCTCAAGCGCTTTCAGGTGCAGGTCCACGGGCCTCGCGCCAATGGCGCAGCCGCCGGGAAGCGAGACCTTCGCCTTGCCCTCGCGCGCGACCAGGGGCCCTAGCACGTTGAAGGTCGCGCGCATCTTGCGCACGAGATCGTAAGGCGCGGTGGTGCCGGTGAGGTTTGCCGCCTTCAGGCGCAGGCGGGCGTGCGGCTGCTCCTCGGCCTCCACGCCCAGATGGGCGAGGAGATGCGCCATGAAGCGCGTGTCCGCGAGGCGCGGCATGTTCTCCAGCACCAGCTCGCCTTCGGTCAGAAGGCTTGCCGCCATCAGCTTGAGCGCGGAGTTCTTGGCACCGGAAATGGCAATTTCGCCGGAGAGCGGCACCTGGCCGCGAATGACTATACGATCCATGAAATAGCTGTCCGAGAAGAGGCGGGCCGGAAAGGATGAGGCAGGCGGTGTTCAGGCACATAGGAAGCGGGAAGCCGCTATCCTAGCCCCCTTTGCCGCCCTTATCCCCAGCCTCTTTGTCAGAGGCGGGCGCGGACGGCTTCGCAGCGGCCTTGCGGCGGCGCAGATTGGCGCGCAGCGCCTCTGCCAGACGCGCCTCGCGGCTGTCTGACCCTTTGGGCGGGCGCGAACCCCTGTCGTGCTTCTTGCTCATGGTTCTGGTCTGACGCCAAGCGGAGGCAGGGTCAAGCCGTGAGAGTACTGACACCCCGGCGCGTAGCGCCGCAAGGCCGACCGGCCGCCCGCGCCAGTGCGCGGAACATCGCAGCCCGGATGGGCTGCGAAACCAAAACACCACCCCCCTGCAACAACCGCAAGCGCGCCCTTGGCGGGGGGCAAAACTTGGGCTATACGCCCCGCTCCGGTGAGGCAGGCCCGTAGCGCCCGCCCGGCACACCGAAGGCCGCTATAGCTCAGGGGTAGAGCGTTCCCTTGGTAAGGGAGAGGTCGAGTGTTCAATTCACTCTAGCGGCACCATTTTC
>CAZCEG010000175.1:0-5401 GCA_964497275.1 uncultured Oceanicaulis sp. | reverse complement strand
CCAATCTGGAAGAGCGTGACGTGCTCTTCATCGACGAAATTCACCGCCTGTTGCCGGTGGTGGAGGAAATCCTCTACCCCGCCATGGAGGATCTCGCCCTCGATCTCGTGATCGGGGAGGGGCCGAGCGCGCGCACGGTGCGCATCGACCTGCCGCCCTTCACCCTTGTTGGCGCGACCACGCGGGCAGGCCTTCTGGCAACGCCCCTGCGCGACCGGTTCGGCGTGCCGGTGCGGCTGGAATTTTATGGCGAGAAGGAACTGACCAGCATCGTCGCCCGCGCAGCCGGAAAGCTCGGCGCAGCCATAGAGCCTGACGGTGCGCGCGAGATTGCCCGGCGGGCGCGGGGCACGCCGCGCGTTGCGGGCCGCCTGCTGCGCCGGGTGCGAGACTTTGCCGAGGCCGATGGCGAGGCGACGATTTCCGCCAAGGTCGCTGACCGGGCGCTGAAACGGCTCGAAGTGGATGAGGTAGGCCTCGATAGCCTCGACCGGCGATACTTGCGCATCCTCATCGAGGGCTTTGCCGGCGGGCCTGCGGGCGTGGAAACGCTGGCGGCTGCCTGCGCCGAGGCGCGCGATGCGCTGGAAGAGGTGGTCGAACCCTTCCTGATCCAGCAGGGTTTCATCCAGCGTACGCCAAGGGGCCGCATCGCCGCCCCGCGCGCCTGGACGCATATGGGGCTGGAGCCACCACGTTCCTCGCCGGACCTTTTCGGAGGCGATAAATGAGCGCGCCGGAGGCTGGAAGCTGGCAGGGCGGCGCGCATCATTTGCCGGTACGGGTCTATTACGAGGACACCGATTTTACCGGCATCGTTTATTACGCGAACTATCTCAAATTCTTCGAGCGCGGGCGCACCGACGCCCTGCGAACAGCTGGCATCAGCCATGCCGAGCTGCTTCAGGCTGATCCGCCACTGGGCTTTGCGGTGCGGAAAGTGATTGTGGAATATCACGCGCCCGCCCGCATCGACGATGCACTGATGGTCGAGACCCGGTTTGCCAGCCTTTCCGGCGTACGCATGCAGATCGAGCAGGCGATCAGGCGCGAGGGCGTGCTTCTCGCGAGCGCTGAAGTCGAAGCGGTGTGCATCGACATGGAGGGCCGCCCCAAGCGCCTGCCTGCGGGCCTGAAAGAGGCGCTAGCACGGGTGGCGGGGTAGCTTTACGCCGCCTTCTTCGCGTGGTTTTCGACAAACTCGCCAAAGGCCTGCGCCATCTTCTTCATGCCGCCTACCCAGTCGCGATAGCGTTCGCCGGCAAAGGTGCGGCTGCCCGGATACCAGAGCATTTCGTCCCGACCGAGCATGGTCCATGCCACGTTGATCGGGCGGATGAACCAGACGAGCCCGCCGACCGCGGCGGTGAGGTTGGTTGTGGCGTTCATCGGGCCCATGACCAGATCGCAGGCCTTGCCAAGCGCCGCCACGCCATCAAGATCGTCTTTCAGATCAATGTCTTGCGGCTGGTGGATTTTCACGCCAAAGCGCGCCTCGGCTTCGGCCAGCTCGTCTTCCGCCTCGCCATACTGCAGATTGATGAAGACCGCGCCCGGCGTCTTCAAAATCGGCTTCCACATCTCGAACGGGGCAAAGTGCTTTGAGCGTGAGGCGTCCATCTTCAGCGACTTCCACAACAGCCCCACTTTCGGGCCGGGTCCTAGCGCGGCGAGCTGCTTCGCAAACGCATCCACGCGCGCCGGATCGGCTTTGAGGAAGCCGGGCTCGGAGGGGAAGAGGCTCGCATCGGAGCGGAAGGCGCGGCACAGATTGCCCGCTGGCGTCCACAAATTTGCCTTGCCGTCCTTGAAGAGGTCTGGCGCGTGGCGGTGCTGACGGCCTTCGCGCTCCACCGTGAAGTGACGCTCCACGACCGCTTCCGGGAAGGAACGCTGGAAGAGCGGGATCAGGCGCTTTTCACACGCGATGCGCACCTCGCCCTCCTTGCCGACGGCGCGGATCGCATCGGCAAACGTGTTGGCAAACAGCACCTCGTCACCAATGCCCTGCTCGCCGACAACGACCAGCGTCTTGCCTTTGAGCTCTGACGGGTCGGCGCCGTCCCACGGCGGAGCCGGGATGAGATAGTTGGTGGCAAAGCTGTAATGCATGTTCAGCCGCCAGCGATACATCTCCCAGCCCTCTTTCAGCTCGCCTGCCGAGAGCAAGGTGTGGGAGAGGCCGTGACTGGTGATCACCGCGTCGCGCTCCGAGGCCGGATTATCGAGGGCAGCGCGAAAATGGGTCAGCGCTCCTTCAACATCGCCCTGCAGCTCCAGCACGTGAGCCAGGTTATGGTGCGCGCGGGCATAGCCGGGCCTGAGGCGCAGCGCCTCGGCATGGAAGGTGGCGGCCTCTGCCGCATCACCGGATTCCATGACCGCCGTGCCAAGCGCATTCCACAGATCGGGGTTCTGCTGGTCAGCATAGATGGCCTGCCGCAGAAGCTCGATCGCATCCTCGAACTTGGCCTGATCGCGCAGGATGGAGGCCAGATGCAAAATGCCGTTCTGGGCTTTGGGCGCCATCTGGATGTAGATGCGCATGAATTTCTCGGCCGTGGGCAGAAGGCCGAGCTTGGAGGCCAGAAGGCCAAGATTCTGGTAGAGTTCCGGGTTCTTCGGATCGCGCTGCAGCGCGCGCTCGTAAAACTCCAGCGCCTTGGAGAGACGTCCCAGATGCTCCAGAGCCATGCCGACCGCCTGATTGGCGATGGCCAGATCCGGGTTCTCGTCGAGCACTTTCAGGGCGAGGCGCGCACCTTCGGCGGCTTTACCGGCATCCACCAGCGCCATCGCCCGGCGCAGCTTTGCAGCCGATTTGGCATCCACTTTCTGGCGACCGGCAGCGACGGAAAGATCAAGGCCCGGAATTGCGTTGCTGGCCCCGGTGTCGCGCTCGACAGCCTTTTCAACGCCCTTGGCGAGTTCCGCGTCGAGATCAAGGAAGGTGCTCATGGGTGCGACGTGCCTCCAGCCTGCTGGTATTACGGTTACCGAGCCGTGCTTCGATTAAGAAGCTGCTAACGATTGCTGCGCATCGGGAGTAAATCCTGCAGCGAAAGCGCGGATGCGAAACGCTTTCTTCACCCTGTCCGGCAAGAGTTGACGCGGAAGGGGCCTGCCTGCCCAATGGCGGTGTCTCTGACGTATGCCAAGGGGAGGGGCCATCCCATGCCGTTGAAGCTGTCGCTCAAGCCAGGCGAGAAGTTCGTTCTCAATGGTGCTGTGGTGGAGAACGGCGACCGGCGGGCGACGCTTGTCCTGCAGAACAAGGCTTCAGTCCTTCGCGAGAAGGACATCATGCAGGAACATGAGGCCGACAGCCCTGCGCGGCGCATCTATTTCCCCGTCATGATGATGTATCTGGAAGGGCGCGCGGAAGGCGCGGTCTATGACCAGTTCGTGCTGCGCATGACCGAGTTCATGGGCGCAATCACCAATCCCGAAGTGCTGGCCGAATGTGTGTCGGTCAGCCGCGATGTGATGGCGGGCGAGTACTACAAGGCGCTTATCCGCTGCCGCAAGCTGATCACCTATGAGGATCAGCGCACGGGCCGGGCCGCCGCTTCACAGGGTGGTGCGTAAATGTCTTATCAGGCCTATCAGTCCGCCGCGTCCCGCGCTGAAGATCCGCGTTCAGCCGAATACCGCCTGTTCGGACAGGTAACACGCGCGCTGCTGCAGGCGCGCGATCTGGGCGTGACCGAGATTGCCAGGCGTGCCGATGCGCTGGACTGGAACCGGCGCATGTGGACGGCCTTTGCGGCCGACTGCTCCAGCGATGCCAACCAGCTGCCAGAATCGCTGCGCGCCGGCATTATCTCGCTATCGATTTTCGTCTCGCGCCAGTCCAGCGCCGCCATACGGTCCAATGACGAGCTCGACACGCTGATCGACATCAACCGCACGATCATGCAGGGGCTCGCGCCTGCACCTGCGCAAGGCAATCAGGCTCAGCCCGCAGCCTGACCTTCCCGCGCCATCACACGGCGCATTTTTCCCCTTTGACCGATATGGCCCGGCAGAATTGTCCCTGCCGGGTTGTGTGCGTCTGGGGTCCAAATAAAGAGCTGTAAAATCAGCGGCTTGCCTAGTTGGTTTGGCGTGCGCGGCGGCACGGGGTTTGCGCAGGCGCTAGCGGGACAAAACGTCCGTAACCCACTTCCAGAATGGAGGAACCCCACAATGAATAATTCCGTGAACACGAACTACGGGGCGATGGTCGCCCTGCAGAACCTGAACAAGACCAACATGCAGCTGCAAACCACCCAGAACCGGATCAATACCGGCCTGAACATCGCAAGCGCGAAGGACAATGGCGGCATTTACGCCATCGCCCAGCGCATGCGGTCAGAGGTGAGCGGCTATGGTGTTGTTCAGGACAGCCTGAACCGCGGCATCTCGACGGTAGATGTCACCCTTGCCGCGGGCGAAGCAATTTCTGATCTGCTTATCGAAATGAAGGAAAAGGCCCTGGCCGCTGGCGACACGTCGCTGGACTCGGCCAGCCGCACGGCGCTGAACGAGGACTTCAAGGCATTGCGCGACCAGATCGCGACAATCGTCGAGAATGCCGAGTTCAACGGGCTCAACCTGATCGATGGCAGCGCAACGGACGGCTTCATCGCTCTGGCCAATGCGACGGGATCGAAAACGATCACGGTCGGCACCGAGAACCTTTCGCTCTCGGGCGCGATCGTGACCCTGTCTTCGACCGCCTCGTTTGGTACGGCGTCTGAAGCGTCCGCAATTGCCTCGCAGATCGGCACGTCGCTCGATCTGGTCAATGGCGCACTCGCGCGTCTGGGCACCAAATCGAAGGCGCTGGAGATCCATCAGGTCTTCGTCACGAAACTCTCCGACGCTCTGGAAAGCGGTATCGGCAATCTTGTCGATGCGGACATGGCCAAGGAATCGGCTCGTCTTCAGTCCCTGCAGGTCAAGCAGCAGCTTGGCATTCAGGCGCTGTCGATTGCCAATGCCGCGCCTCAGTCCGTTCTCGGCTTCTTCAGATAGGTTCGGACAAGGGGCCGCTTCCCGCATCCGGGAGCGGCCCTTTTTCTTGCTCGGATGAGCGTTAAGGTATTGTTAGCAATTAATTGAATCTAAATTAATTTTTGTGATTCGACGCTCGGCATAAATTGCCTGTCCGGCAGAATTTGCCCAGCGATCTGGCTCGTAGTCGGCAAATTCTGCCGGGCACGCTTCCGGCATGAGTTTATATAATTTTCCCAAAGCACTGAAATATAAAAGATAACTAGTTTTCTGCCTGGGAAGGCTGCAAACTGGCCCCCGCCTTGCTGGGAGAGTGGCGGGTCAGAAGACCTGGCGTTCAAAACGCGATTCCCACCATAGATCGTGAAAGGGCCAATAAATGGCTAGTGTAAATACCAATGTC
>CAZCEG010000174.1:4591-5411 GCA_964497275.1 uncultured Oceanicaulis sp. | reverse complement strand
GGCCGTCATCAATCGAGATGACATAGAAGGTCAACAGGCCTGCGTTCAGCCGTGCCATTCGGAAACGGCTGGCAAACAGACCAGTGGCGCTGGCGACAGGTGCCAGTCGCGTGTTCATTACACCATTGACGAGGTCACTTCCGCGCCGCGCGATTACCAGTTCCTCGCCATCGATTTCGAACGCGAAGTCCTCATCGCCCAACAGAGCCTCGATATCACCGGCGCCGAGCGCCAGGGGCAGGCGGCAGGCCTCCAGTGCAATCTCGCGGCGCAGCGCGAGGTCTGCATCATCTCCGGGATCAAAGGCTTCTGCCTCAGCACACGACGGGTAACTCAGCAGATTGGGAGAAGGAGTATCGGATGCGGCTAGCAGGCTGGCCGCCAACGCAAAAGCAATCATCGCGGTCCCTCCTTCAGCTCTGCATCTTGAGGTTAAGTTAAGGCTTCGCCCGGCGTCAAATCCGTGGCGACCGGTCTGAACGGCCCCGGGCCTTCACCTTGCCATGAAGCGCGCTAATCTTTCCTGCGCTAGCAGGGTAAGGATGGTGCGTGATGGCGGGCTTGAGAGACGTGATGGCGCTGATTGCGGTGCTGGCGATGACAGCGCCCGCATTGGCCGACCTGCCGGGCGCGCGCGAGGCGTATGCGGCAGGTGACTTTGCCCGCGCAGAGACGCTTGCCAGTCAAGACCCTTCGGCCGAGGCGCAGGCCTTCGCCGCCGGTGCGGCGCTCGCCATTTTGATGGCCGACAGGGCCGGCAATCGCCGCGATGTGTCGGCGCGCCTGTCTTCCCATGCCAGAGCGGCCATCGCCGCCGATG
>CAZCEG010000174.1:0-4581 GCA_964497275.1 uncultured Oceanicaulis sp. | reverse complement strand
AGGGCGGCGGCGATAGGGTTTGAGGGGCGCTATACCGGCACGCTGCGCGCCTTCATGCGGCGCCTGCCCCAGCAGGGCAAATCCCATATCGAGCGGGCCGCCGCCCTCGATCCCGCCGATCCGTGGGGCGATGCGCTGATGGGGGCATGGCATTTCGAAGTGGTGCGCAGGGGCGGCGGGCGCGCGCTTGGCGCGTCGCTGGCCGATGGCATGACGGCCTATCAGGCTGCGATAGCGCGCGCGCCCGATGATCCCGTGATTGCCTATTTCTTCGCCGTGGCGCTGCTCGCCAGCGGGGAGGCGGCCTATCTGGATGCAGCCCGCGCCCAGCTAACCCGCACTGCCTCCATGCCTGCGCGCAACGGCGTTGATGCAGGTCTTGATGCCGTGATCATCGCGCGTGCCCGCACGCTCCTGCGCGCGCTGGAGGACGATCCCGCCAATGCCGCCCGCTTCGCCGTGGCGGAGATGGAGCGCTAGGTGTCTGCCTCGAATCGACCGCATGGCAGGCGCTTGCAATCGTTTGCGAAAGGGTCTTTGGCGTGAGCTGATCAATCAACACCGCGTCATTTGATTGGCCGACAATCTATTTGCGGCCCTCCTAAAAAAACAATTAATACAATAAGATAGAGATATAATCGCATTGAAGCCGCATGGCATTTGGCTCGGTTTACGGCTGCCCAATTGATAGTCTTGACAGAATTGCGTAGAGCGGACATCTTAAGCTGTGCCCGTGTGGCGGAATGGCAGACGCAGCGGTCTAGAAAACCGAAGTCCTCTCCGGGGCGTGCCGGTTCGAATCCGGTCGCGGGCACCATGATCGCAACCGTAAGGATGAAGCTATGCCAACTGCGAGAGAACAGATGAAAATGATTGAGGCGGAACTCGATCGTGTAAGAGCGGAGATAGAGCGGCTTAAGGTGGAAGAAGCTCTTTTGTTGAAGATGAAGTCGCGTATGTCGGGTAGCACCCAATCAAGAGGCTCATCTCGTCGGAGGTCGCCAAGCGTTAAACCGTTGGTGCTTGAGATCATGCGTGAGGCTGGCGTCGCCGGTGCGACAACGACAGAGGTTGATGCAAAGGTCCGTGAACAAGTTCCAACCGTAGCAAGGGATACGGTTGGATCTGTGTTGTCGCGCCTGAAGAGCGACGGAGCATTGGTGTATCGAGGAGAGCGTTATTTCGAGAAAGGTTTTGAGCCGTCTGACGGCTCTCCGTTTCACGATAGAATTAGAGCCGTAAAATAAAATGGGTCGGGAAGTTGCAGCTTCCCGACCCTTTTCGTTGGTAGCCTCCGTAGCTCAGACGGATAGAGCGTGAGCCTGCTAATCTCAAGGTCGCTGGTTCAAGTCCAGCCGGAGGCGCCAAACGGAATGATCGAAGCCTCTCCGGGGCGTTTCTATCGCTTCCGTAAATCCATTCAACCGCAACGCATCGGAAAATGCACGTCAATCTTGTCGATTGCGTGGCGTGCTTGATGTGTGGGTCGCTTTCGCAAACGTTTGTGAAAGTTCGCAATTCCTCAGTTCGGCGTATTGTACGAAAAACTTGACATGTATCCGGCGCGATCTTACACGTCGCAATGTAAGGTAATTTATACCTTTTATCGGAGTTTTTTGACATGTCGTTTCACGAGAAAAGCAATGCCTTGATGCTGGCCGCGATGGTGCTGGTTTACGGGGTCTATTTCGCACTGGTGCTGGGCCAGCCGCTCATGACCGGCGCGCAGATCAACACCGAAACCGGGCTGCTCATGTCCAACGGGCTCATGCTGGGCAGTGTGGTGGCACTCGTTGCGATTGCCATTGCCGGTCATGTGCTGATTGCGGTGCTTGCGCCGAAAGAGGCCGACAAGCACGACGAACGCGACAAGCTGATCGAAATGCGCGGCAACCAGCGCGGCGGGTTCGTCATGGCCTTCTGCGCTGTATGCGCCATGGGCCTTGCGATGATCGCGGCCGCGCATTTCTGGATCGTCAACCTGATCCTTGCCGGTCTGGTGCTGGGCGAGATCGTCAAGGCTGTCTCCAAGCTCGTCGATTATCGCCGGGGCGTTTAGATCATGGGCAAGGGCAAGACCCGCATCGCCAACACGATCCGCGAGCAGCGCTTTCATGCGGGCGAGATGACGCAGCAACAGCTTGCCGATGCGGTGGGCGTGACCCGCCAGACCGTGATCGCGATGGAGCAGGGGCGCTATTCGCCCTCGCTGGAGGTGGCGTTCCGCGTGGCGCGCGTCTTCGGCAAGCCGCTTGAAGAGGTGTTCACCTACGAGGATGAGGATTGATAGGCGGTTTAGCTCCGCAACGCATCCGCGTTGCGATGTTCCGCGAAAAGTCGCGGGCGGCCTTCGGCCTTGCGGACGGCGGAGCGCCGTCCGAGAGCGCGACGCACGGCCTGCCCCCGCGCAGGCGGGGGATTAGCGGAGCATCAGTTTACTGGCTCGCCCAGACGATGCGGGCCATCCACACGATGTCGGTGAGGTCCATCACGCGGGTCTCGTAATCGGTGTTGAGCGAGATCAGCTCCACCGTGCGCGCCGTGGTGCGGCCAAGCTCCTTGGCCATCACCTCGCCTGTACGCAGCTTGGCCACCACGCGGTCTCCGCGGCGTGGCTGGGCATGGGGCGCGACCACGATCCGGTCTCCGGGCCGGTAGACCGGCAGCATGGATTCGCCGGAGATTTCGAGCGCATAGCAGGCTTCATCATCAAGGCCGGGAAAGATCACTTCCTCCCAGCCGGACCCGACCGGGAAGCCCGCATCATCGAAGAAGCCTTCATTACCGGCCTGGGCAAGACCAATGAGCGGCACAGAGCGCCCGGGCGCGCTGTCGGTCGCCAGCCCTGCAAACTCGCCAAAGCTGACATTCACCGCCGCCAGCGCCTTGGCAAGGCTCTCGGTGGAGGGCCAGCGTGGCTTCTCATCTCCGCCCGAGACGCGCTTTGAGGGGTTGAAGGTGGTGGGATCAAGGCCTGCGAGGCGGGCAAGGCCCGACGGCGACATGCCGGCACGCTGAGCGAGCCGGTCAATGCCGCGCCAGACCTGGGCATGGGTGAGCATGGTGCGCCTCCCCGTTCCTGTTATAAGGAAAATATTCCTTAAACGAGGAGGGGAGTCAAGGCGCGCCATCGCACTTGCGAGCGCTGCCGCGCCGGGCTAGAGCCGGGTCCATGACAGATGATCTCATCTTCCGCCTCGCTGACCCTGCTGCCCTTGGCGCTGCGGCGCTGTCCGGCGTGTATGAAGGCACCGCACATGACCAGACGGATGGCTTCATCCACTGCTCTGCCCGCCACCAGATCGAGGGCACGCTCGCGGCGCATTTCAGCGATGTGGACCGCATCGCGCTGGCTGTCATCGATGCCCGAAAGCTCGGCGCCAGCCTGAAATGGGAAAAATCGCGCGGCGGGGAGGATTTTCCCCATATTTACGGGCCGTTGCCCTTCACTGCGATACTGCGTGTCCACCTTCTGCGCCGTGATGAAAGCGGCGGCTGGCGCCTGCCAGAGGAGCTTTAGGGATGGCGCTTGCCGATCTGGGCGCAAAAGCCCTCACGCTGCTGCCGGCCGAAACCGCGCACAAGGTCAGCCTGAAGGCGCTCAAAGCCGGTCTCGGTCCGAAGCTGACGGGCAAGGCCGATCCGGTGCTCGCCACCTCGATTGCCGGCATGGAGCTTAGCCATCCGGTAGGCCTCGCTGCAGGCTATGACAAGAATGGCGAAGCACCCGATGCGCTGCTGGCAGCCGGCTTTGCGTTCGTGGAGCTGGGTGCGGTAACGCCCCGCCCTCAAGCGGGAAACCCCCAGCCGCGCCTCTTCCGCCTGCGCAAGGACCGCGCGGTCATCAACCGCATGGGCTTCAATAATGAGGGGCTGGACGCGCTTAAGGCCCGCCTCGAGGCGCGTGCGGGCAAACCCGGTGTCGTTGGCATCAATCTCGGCGCCAACAAGGATAGCGAGGACAGGGCGGGCGATTACGTGCTTCTGGTCAAGGCGCTCAAAGGGCTGGCCAGCTTCTTCACCGTCAATATCTCCTCGCCCAACACGCCGGGCCTGCGCGACATGCAAGGGGCGGCAGCGCTCGATGATCTTCTAAGGCGCGTCAATGATGCGCGCTGGACAGAGCCGGTCTTCCTGAAAGTCGCGCCTGATCTTGACGAAGCGGGGATTGAGGCGATCACGCGCGCCGCGCTCGATAACCGCATGTCAGGCCTCATCGTGTCGAACACCACGCTCGCCCGGCCTGATACACTCAAAAGCCGCCATAGGGGCGAGGCAGGCGGGCTTTCCGGCGCGCCGCTGACCGATATGTCGAACAGTGTGCTGCGCCGGTTCCGCCAGCTTGCGGGCGCTGACCTGCCGCTGATCGGGGTAGGCGGGATCAATTCGGTAGAAAGCGCCTATGCGCGCATCCGCTCAGGGGCCTCCGCGCTGCAGCTTTACACCGCACTGGTTTATGAAGGGCCGGGGCTGGTGGGCCGTCTGCGCGATGGTCTCGCCGCGCGCCTCAAGGCCGATGGCTATGCGTCCCTTGCTGATGCGGTCGGCGTCGACGCGTAGGCAAGCGTATCGCGTTTGAGG
>CAZCEG010000173.1:0-5430 GCA_964497275.1 uncultured Oceanicaulis sp. | reverse complement strand
CCTCTCTCGCTCGCCTACCAGCCGCGCCTGCCGCGCACCGCGGCGCTCACGCTGGTGGCGCGGCAGGACTTCGTGGGGGGCGCCGGCGAGCCAGCGGCCATCCTGCGCTTTGCCTTGCCCGGCCGTGGCCTGCCGCGCTTCGTCGCCGGCGACCTGCTGGGCATCGTGCCACCGGGGGATCAACCGGTGCCGCGCTACTACTCGCTGGCCTCCGGCATGCGCGATGGCTTCGTGGAAATCTGCGTACGCCGCATGCCGGGCGGCGTGTGCTCCACCTACCTGCATGGCCTGCAACCCGGCGCCCATGCGCAGGCTTTCATCCGTCCCAATCCGGGCTTCGCGCTGCACGGCTCGCGCCAGCCCGTGCTGCTGATCGGTGCGGGTACGGGCGTGGCGCCACTGGCGGGCTTCATCCGGGGCAATGCGCGGCGCCGGCCCATGCATTTGTATTACGGCACACGTGATCCGGCGCGGGATTTTTACTTCGGTGAGGAACTTCAGGCTTGGCAGGCCGAGGGCCGCCTGGCCGATCTGCACACCACGTTTTCGCGCACGCCGGGCGGCGGCTATGTGCAGGAGGCCCTGCGCCGCGATGCCGCACGGGTGCGCGACCTGTTGGCGCGCGGTG
The DNA here is from genome assembly GCA_964497275.1 of uncultured Oceanicaulis sp. Classification (GTDB taxonomy): domain Bacteria; phylum Pseudomonadota; class Alphaproteobacteria; order Caulobacterales; family Maricaulaceae; genus Glycocaulis. The sequence goes on along the minus strand of CAZCEG010000173.1, from coordinate 4,802 downwards.
CGATCGTGCGCGTGTGCGGCAGCCGTCCCATGGCGCAGGGGGTGGCGCAGGTGCTCGACGACATCCTGGGTGGGTTGGGGCTGAGCGTGGCCCGGCTCAAGCAGCGTGAACGCTATGCCGAAGATCTCTTCTGAACTCCGGCGCCTGAACCTGCACGGCCCCACCATGGGCACGCGCTGGTCCGTCACCTGCGACGCCGAGCCGGACGTGGATGCACCGGCCCTGCAACAGGCCCTGGCCGCCGCCGTGCTTCAGGTGGATGTGCAGATGTCGCCCTGGCTGCCCGACAGCGATCTGAATCGCCTCAATTGCGCGCCCCCCGCCGCCTGGCTGACGCTGCCACCGGAAATCCTGGAAGTGCTGGCCTGCGCGCTGGATATCGGCCGCCTGAGCCAGGGTGCGTTCGATCCGGCCGTGGGCGCGCTGGTCGATGCCTGGGGCTTCGGCGCGGCGCGCGATGAACCCGATGCGCCGGCGATCCGTGCTGCCGTGTCAGCCTCTCGCCCGCCCACGCATGAAGCGCTGGAGTTGGACCGCACCGCCGGCCGTGCGCGCAAGCACGCGCCGCTGCAACTGGACCTGTGCGGCATCGCCAAAGGCTACGCTGTGGACCGCATGGTCGACGCGCTGCGCCGGCACGGCGTACGCCACGCCCTGGCGGCGCTGGACGGCGAGCTGCGCGCCGTGGGCGGCCAGCCCAGCGGCCAGCCCTGGGCTGTGGCCGTGGAGAGCCCACAGGCCGGGCGCCGTGCGGTGCACAGTGTGGTCGAACTGCAGAACCTGGCCGTGGCCACCTCCGGTGACTACCGGCGCTATCTGGAGGTGGGCGGCGCACGCCTCTCGCACACCATGGATGCGCGCCGCGCCGCGCCCGTGCGCAACGATGTGGCCTCGGTCACGGTGCTGGCGTCGGCCTGCATGCACGCAGACGCCTGGGCCACGGCGTTACTGGTGGCCGGCCCCGATGAAGGGCTGGCGCTGGCGCGGCGCATGGGGCTGGAGGCGCTGTGGCTGCTGCGCCGCGACGGTGCGCTGGTGGAGATGGGGCTGGGACGGTTCGGCAATGCGCCTGTGCACGGGCATGACGACGAGGGGCGTTGATGATGAGCACTTTGCCTGAGCATGCCGATCGCTTGCGCGCCATCATCGAATCGCCTGCGTACCGCCTCGCGTATGAGGACGGTGATCTTCTCGCCCAGGACGATTTGCGTCCGCTGCGTCTCCAGCTCGAACTGCTCAAGCCCGAACGTGTCTTGCGTGAGCAAGGCGTGCGTTCGACCGTGGTGGTGTTTGGCAGTGCGCGCGTAAGCGATGCTGTCACTGCACGCGACCGGCTCGCTGCGCTGGAGCAGCGAGCGGGCACCATGCTGGGGAATCCGACGCTTAGGCGGAAACTGGCCTTGGCCCGTCGCCGCGTGGAACAGGCGCGCTATTACGAAGAGGCACAGCGCTTCGCCCAACTGATCTCTGCTCGTTTCCAGCAGGAGGGGCGGTGCGACTTCGTCGTCATCACCGGTGGCGGACCGGGCATCATGGAAGCCGCCAATCGCGGTGCTTTCGAGGCCGGGGCTCGCTCGATCGGCCTCAACATCACTTTGCCGCACGAACAAGCGCCGAACCCCTACATGTGTCCGGAGCTGGCGTTCCGGTTCCACTATTTCGCGCTGCGCAAAATGCATTTCTTGCTGCATGCGAAAGGTCTGGTGGCCTTCCCCGGTGGCTATGGAACGCTCGACGAACTGTTCGAGGTGCTGACCCTGATCCAGACCGGGAAGATGCAACGGATTCCGGTGGTTCTTGTCGGTCGCGACTTCTGGAGCCGAGCCGTTGATTTCGATCTTCTGCTCGACGAAGGCTACGTATCGCCGTCCGATCTCGACTTGTTTACCTGCGTCGACAAAGCCGAGGAAATCATGGGTGCCTTGGAACGCTTTTACGTCGATAGGGCAACAGATGGCGCGCCATCATGATGCGCATCGGCAGCCTTCACGCGCGGCTGTCCAAGGCCAATGCGCAATGGTCGATGCGCAGTATCACGCCGCTGATTGCGTGCGCGGTACTCGGCTCGACTGCCGCCCGTGGCGCGGAGCCCGCATCCTCGGATGGTATTTCCCGCTGCCTGCCAGAGCACGCCTTGCACTGGAGAGGTGGAACCCTGCGCCTGGAGAACGATTTGTTCACGGGCACCGACCGCAACTACACCAACGGTGTGGCGCTGAGCGTGGTTTCGCGCGATCTGCAAGGCGCGCTCCGCCCGGAGTGTCTGCCCCAACCGATTGCCTGGTACACCCGCTTCATCGGCTGGGCTGATCCCGGGTTCTGGCGCGACTCCGGCGCCCAGTCGGCATCGCAAAATATCGTCGTGCGCTTCGGTCAGTCCATGTACACGCCCGAGGACAAGACGCGCACCGATCTGATTTCCGACGATCGCCCGTACGCTGGCCTGCTGTACCTGGGTCTGGCATGGAATCGCCGCGTCCACCCACAGGCCGCCAGCTATGAAATGCTGGATGTGCGCGAACTGACCCTGGGTGTGATTGGCCCCTGGTCGTTGGCGGAGCAATCGCAGGATCTGGTGCATCGGGTGCGGGGCATCGATCGTTTTCGCGGCTGGGACAACCAGTTGCGCAACGAACCCGCGTTCCAGATGGCCATGGAGCGCAAATTCAAGCCATACACGGAGGGTGCCGTCCGGCCGGGGTGGAGCGGCGACGTGATCGGCAGCTATGCCCTGCGGATCGGAAACATCGAAACCGCAGCCAGCACTGGTGTCGAGCTGCGTGCTGGCTGGAACATCCCCAATGATTTCGGCAGCTATCCGATTCGGCCCGGCGCGGAGAACCGCCCGCCCTCGGGCGTTTCCGACCTGCGCAGGACAGAGCCGCAATCGGCGCGCGCGCCCAAACCCGGAGCGCATGCATTCCTGAACCTGGAGGCCAAAGCCGTTGCCTGGGATTTCTCGCTCGACGGGAATCTGTTTCGGCACAGCCATCACGTCAGTCAGCGGCCCTGGGTCGCTCAGGCAGCCATTGGCATCAGCAGCCAATGGATTGTTGCCGGGCATGGCGTGCGGCTTGCCGTGATGCGCGTCTGGAGAACCCGTGAGTTCGACCAGCAGATCGGCCATCACGCCTTCGGATCGATTGCGCTGAGCATGGAATTTTGAAAGCCTGAAGCCATGCGCTCGTCTGCGAAGCATTCACCAACAACCTCAATGGAGAACCTCGTGAGTCATCTCTTGAACCATCGACAGCTTTTGACGATCGCCTTATCAGTAGCCTTAGCTACCGCCGCCGCGGGACTTGGTGCGCAGTCCGCCGAGGCTGCAAAGCCGATGGCGCTTCGCAGCGTCATGGAGAAACTTGGCCGTGACATGCAAGCCGTCACCGGTGCTATTTCCAAGGAGGAATGGACACTGGTCGCCGAGTTGGCGCCCAAAATCGCCAAGCATGCCGAGCCACCCTTGGGCGAAAAGATGCGCATTCTTGGCTGGCTTGGCACGGATGCCGGGAAGTTTCGGGGTATCGATGGACAGGTCCAGGATGCTGCAAGCGCCATGGGCGATGCCGCCAGGCGCGGCGACGGCCAGGCCGTGATCGCGGCATTCTCCAAGACACAACAAAGCTGCCTTGCTTGTCACCAAAGCTTCCGACAATCGTTCGTTGAACAATTTTATGGGAGTCGCTGACACGCATTTTTCCCAGACCGGTTTGTATGGGACATCACGATTGGGTGACCTTGCCTCTGGAATCCGTATCCCATAGCTGTCCTGATGCACTGGCTTGCTGCGGTTGGCTGGCCAGCCAGTTTTCTTCGAACCGCATCGGGCTGGCATAGTCCAGCGTCGAATGCAGTCGGGCTCGGTTGTACCAGAGCAGCCAGCGACACAGTGTTCTGCCTTGACCTTCAACACCAGATCTCACAGGGAAGACGGCGCGCTGACCAGCAGGGCGCGCAATTGATTCACCGCCTGTGTTTTGGCTTTGACAGCGCTGCGGCGCGCAACGCTCAGCGTGCGCAGTGCTTCAGCCACGCCGTTGCGCGCCTTTGGAACACCGGTTGCATCGTTGGCCAACACGGACCGTGCAGCGCTCTCGGCGTCGGTCGGGTCGCTCTTTCCTCGTAGACGTCGACGGGAACGATTCGGCCGATTGATCTCGATGATCGCAATCCCCTTTTCTTCGAGAAAGCGTGTCAGGCCAGCGCCGTAGGAGCCCGTCCCTTCGATGCCGGCACGATCCAGCCTGCCAAAGCTCTGGGCCCAGATCAGCAGATTCTCATAGCCGCTGGGGTTCGCCTCAATCGAGAGCGTGCCCTTCACGCGTCCTACAGCATCGATGACGACACCAACATGAACGTCGAGATGCGTATCGACGCCGAGAATGACCTCCGCCGGGATATCCACTTGTTCCATGCCAGCTCCTTTGCGGTGAAGTGGCATTGCCAAACCATGCCGAAGGACAGGACACTCAAGGTGCAGAACAAGGCTCCTATTAGGTCACTCGCAGCAGGCTCGGCACTGCCGAGGTGAGCGCTGCATCAAGCCGACAGGTCAACGCAAAGGCATCACACCAATCCCAGCACGGGTCAGGCCAGAAGAAGCGCTCGAAGCCATCGTAGATTGAGTGTCCCAGCAGTTGCCCTTGCGGCTCATTGAATTGAACTGGTGATGCCGTACTCGGCCAGCACATCCCTGAACTCGCCGCTGGCGTACTGGCTGCCCTGTCGCTGTGAAAGATCAGCCCGCCACCTTTGTCCGGATGGCGCTTGAACCAGGGCTTTTCCCAGGATGTCGCGCTCCA
>CAZCEG010000172.1:0-5476 GCA_964497275.1 uncultured Oceanicaulis sp. | reverse complement strand
GCAATGCCCGCCTTGTCGCCCAGCGCCACGCGGATCGCCTCGCCAAGCGCCAGGCACACATCCTCGATCGTGTGGTGGGTATCGACCTCCACATCGCCTTCACAGACCACTTCCAGGCGCACGCCGCCATGGCGGGCAATCTGCTCAAGCATATGATCGAAAAAGAAAACGCCCGTTTCAAACCGGCCGCCGGGCTCGCCGTCGAGATCGAGGAAGAGCGCGATATCGGTCTCTTTCGTGGTGCGCCTTATGCGGGCGGTCCGGGCCGGTTTCAGCCCGCCGAGGTGCGCCGCCAGCGCCTTTACTTCGGCCAGCGTAAACAGCCAGGCGGTGAAGCCGCCTTCCGTTTCTTCCAGCTTCAGGCCGAGCGCGGCGAGCGTGCTCGCCAATCCCCCTTTATCGGGCGCGGTCAGCGTGATCCTGTCCCCTGAATTATCCGCCGCCGCGCCCGTCAACTCGGCCATTCGCGCCGCGCATGAGCATGTCAGGGCAAGGCGCTCATCCCATTCAGCTTTTGCTGCCGCCAAGGCCGCCGGGGTGAGCCGGGACAGTATTTCAGGGCCGAAAAACATGTTTTGAGGGGGTGATTCAGCGGCCAGTTTTGCGGCCAGAGCCGCGTCACCCGTACTTATCAGCACGGGCGCGGCAAGATCTGAGCCGAGGCGATAAAGCGTAACCCCTTGCGTGGACGGCGATAACAGGGCGGCGACGCCTTCGGGAAGGCGGCTCTCATCGCCCTTTTTATCCCCCCATGTCAGCAGTTTGCGCGCCGATGCGAGATTGGCGGTGAGGAGGAGGGTCGCCGGATCGGCCCCAAGGATCGCCGCGCAGCGTTCGATGACGGATTGGGAGGATAACTCCGCCCTTATCCCCGCCCCTCTGGAAAGGTCCATAATGGCGCTCATGTCAGATCATCTCCTTTTGCGCCTTTTCCCGGCGCACGGCCATGGCGAGCCGGTGCGCATCGAGCCCCTCAAGGGCGGCCAGCCTCTCCACGGTCGGGGCGATGGCGGCGGCCCCGCGCGCCTCGAAGCGCAGGATGGAGGTCGTCTTCTGGAACATCTCGACACTGACCCCGCCATAGGTGCGCGCAGCGCCAGCAGTGGGCAGAGCGTGGTTCGGCCCGGCAGCGTAGTCGCCAGCGGCTTCGGGCGTCCATGGACCGATGAATATGGACCCGGCGTTTCGTATCCCGGCGCAGAGCGCTTCCGGGTCGGCTGTCTGGATGATGAGGTGCTCGCCCGCATAGGCATTCGCCGCCGCCACCGCGTCCGCATCGTTCCCTACGAGGAATGCCTTCGACGCGCCAAGCGCCGCGAGCGCGATGTCAGCCCTCGGAAGTCCCTCAAGGCGGGCTTTGAGAGCAGTTTCCACAGCATCGATGAACCGGTCCGAATAGGCGACGAGCAGAACTTGAGCGAGGCGGTCGTGCTCTGCCTGGGCAAGGAGATCAAGGGCGACAAAGTCCGGGTCCGCGCTGTCGTCCGCGATGACGATGACCTCGCTGGGGCCAGCGGGAAGATCGCTCGCCGCGCCGCCCGGCGTCTGCGCCAGCAGGGCCTTGGCGGCCGCGACATAGGCATTGCCGGGCCCGAAAATACGGTCAGCACGGGGAAGGCCCGCAACGCCAAACCCCAGCGCCGCGATACCGTGCGCGCCGCCAAGCGCGTATACCTCATCAAGGCCAAGCAGGCTCGCCGCGCCCAGAATGGTGCGGTCCGGGCCATTCCCCTTCATGGGCGGGGTGAGGACAGCGATGCGGGCAACGCCCGCGATCTGCGCCGGGATGGCCAGCATGACCAGGGTTGAGACCAGAGGCGCGGTGCCTGCGGGCACGTAAAGCCCTGCCACCTCCAGCGGCGTGACGCGCCGCTCTGCCACGCCGCCGGGCCATGTTTCAAGCGAATAGGATTTATATCCTTGTTCCGCGTGATAGCGGCGTACCGCGTCGGCAGCGGCGAGGATGGCTTTGGCATCTTCAGGATCGAGCGCATCGGCAGCGGCTTTCAGATCGCTTGCCGGCACGCGGAAATTGTCTGGCGCGTAGCCGTCAAGCTCCTGCGCATAGCGGCGCACGGCGGTCTCGCCCTCAGCGAACACATCGGCGAGGATTTTTGCCGCCACCGCCAACGCATCCGAGCTGTCGCTCGGCCGGGCCATCAGGCGCGTGCGGTCTTCAGGCGAAAGGTCTGCCCAGACATATCGGGTGAGGTAGGTCATCAGGCCATCATCTTTTCAATCGGCAGGACAAGGATGGAGCGCCCGCCCGCGGCTTTGAGCTTTTCCAGCGTCGTCCAGAACACTTCCTCGGTGCAGACAGCGTGGATCGCGACCACATCATCGCGGCCCACCACGGGCGCGACGGTCGGCGCATCGGCGCCGGGCAGCACGGCGCGGATCTCGTCCAGCCTGTCTTTCGGGGCGTTGAGGAGGATGTATTTGGTGTGGCGCGAGGCGATCACGCCCTTGAAGCGCTCCACGATCAGGTCGAGCGTCGCCGCCGCGCCATTGAGCGCCGCGCGGTTGGCGATCAGCACCGCCTCGCTCTCGAACACCGTCTCGAAGGCGGCAAGGCCATTGGCCTCCAGCGTCGCGCCGGTGGAGACGAGATCGCAGATCGCGTCGGCGATTTTCATGCGCGGGGCAACCTCCACCGAGCCGCCCATCTCCACGATTTCTGCGCGGATGCCGTGCTCCTTGAGGTAGGCTTCCGTGAGGCCGGGATAGGAGGTGGCGATGGAGCGGCCCTCGAGATCGGCCAGCGCCTTCACCGGGCCACCGACAGGGCTGGCCAGCTTCAGCGAGCATTTGGCAAAGCCAAGCCGCTGCACGATCTCAAGCCCTGCAATGCGCGCCGAGCGGCTGGCGGCCTCGGCCAGCACGTTCTCGCCCACAATCCCCACCCCGCACGCGCCGGAGGCGACGAAGTTCGGGATGTCATCATCGCGGATGAGCATGACATCGAGGGGGAGATTCTCCGCGCGCCGCATCAGCTCGTCGCGCGCATAGGCGAGCTTCACGCCGGAGCGGGCAAGCAGGTCGAACCCGCCTTCGGCCAGCCGGCCCTTCTTCTGCATGGCAAGGGTAAGGCGTCCGGCACTCATCGGCTCTGCTCCTTCAGGCGGTCCAGCACCAGCCGGTAGCCCTGATGGGGCTCCTGCGCCAGAAAACGGGCCACGCGGGTGATGGTGGTGGTGGAAACGCCGGTCTCGGCGCTGATCTCGCGATAGGACTTGCCGGCATCGAGCAATTGCGCGACCCGCCAGCGCTCGGCCAGCGCCTCGCGCTCGCCGGGCGTCGTCAGGTCGGTGAGGAAGCGCGCCAGCTCGCCCGCATCACTGGTCAACAGCAGGGCGTCGCACAAGGCTCTGAAATCCTTGTCTTTCTGCATCGTGTCGGTGGGCATGCCTCACTCCTTCAAACCTCCCGGCGCAGGGCCGGAACCGGTCATGTGCCGCTCCATATAGTGTATTAGCGCGATAACACAATGGGGTTGTGAGGGCGGCGTGCAGTTGGGGGAGGGTGAGCGGGTAGGGAGTAGGGAGTAGGGAGTAGGAGTGGGGAGTAGGGAGTAGGGCCGGGGGTGCGTCTCGGCTGTCATCCTCGGGCCGAGCGAAGCGAGGTCCCGGGAAGCCACCCCCACCCCGCAAACTTCACCCATATAAAACAGAGGTTTGATCGAAACAGGTGTGCACTGGCGTTGAAGCGCGGGGGGAACACCCTTACGTTACGGATCACGCCAAAGACTGACACACCAGACGCCCCTCGCGCGTGATGAGCCGGGGGCCAGGAGGATTCATGACCCCATCAAGACGCCCCCATCGCCAGCCCCGTGAACCGCGTATCGACATTGCCCGCGTGGGCGAGGCAGGCTCGATCCTTGCCCTTGCCGCGCCCGGTTTCTCCGTCCCCGATCTCAATGCCGCAGCGAGCGCTGCCGAGCGCGCCGGCTACAAGCTGACGGTGGCCTCTGCCGCCCGCGCGCTTGTGTCTGGCCGCACCGAGACGGGTGAGGAAATGAATTTCGTGGTCGACACCCCGCTGGATGATGCGAGCGTGGACGGTGTGGCGGGCCTCGTCCTGCCCGGCGGCAAGCGCGCCGTGGATGCGATCAACGATTCCAATGCCGCGCTGCGCCTGATCCAGGACATGTTCGCCAGCGGCCGTCCGATTTTCGCCGCCGGTGAGGCGCTGTCCATTCTGGCCGAGATCTCCGGCAAGGAGACCGGCGAGGCCGATGCCGCGCTCGCCCTCAATGGCGAGGTGTTCGCCGCCAGCGGCGAGACCGCGCGCGATGATGTGGCCAAGGTGTTCGCCGAGCAGCTGCAATCGAGCACGTCGCAGGCCGCCTGATCACGCCTGTCGCCTGACATGAAAAACCCCGGACCGTGAGGTCCGGGGTTTTTTTGTTGTCACCCGCCCCACCCCGCATCCCGCGCCCTTGCCCCGCCAGCCGGTCGCGGCTAGCTGTGACGGAAAGCCAGTAACGAAGGACAGCGCCCATGCCCCGTCAGACCGGTGCCGAGCACCTCGCCGATGCCCTTATCGCCAATGGCGCCCACATGGCGTTCGGCGTGCCGGGCGAGAGCTATCTGGCGCTGCTGGATGCGATCTACGCCAAGGGGTCCGATTTCCGCTTCATCACCTGCCGTCAGGAGGCGGGCGCTGCCAATATGGCCGAAGCCCATGGCAAGCTGACGGGCCGTCCCGGCATCTGCATGGTCACGCGCGGACCCGGCGCGACGCAGGCGAGTGTCGGCGTGCACACGGCGTTTCAGGACTCCACGCCCATGATACTGCTGATCGGGCAGGTGGCGCGCGACATGAAGGACCGCGAGGCCTTTCAGGAGGTCGACTACACCCACTTCTTCCGCGATCAGTGCAAATGGGTGGCCGAGATCAATGATCCCGCCCGCGTGCCCGAATACCTGGCGCGCGCCTTTGCCACCGCCATGAACGGGCGGCCGGGGCCTGTCGTGCTCTCCTTGCCGGAAGACATGCTGACCGAAGTGGCCGATGCGCCCGCCATCCGCCGGGTGGAGGTGGCTCATGCCGCGCCTGCGCCGGGCGATATCGCGAAGCTGGAAGCCCTGCTGGCGGGGGCGAAACGTCCGTTCGTGATCTATGGCGGCACGAAGTGGAGCGAGGAGACGGTGGAGAAGGCGCGTCAATTCGCGGAAAACAACGCGCTGCCCGTCGCCTGCTCTTTCCGCTCCAAGGACCACTACAACAATATGGGCCCGAACTATGCGGGCGATCTTGGCGTTGCGCCGAACCCGAAGCTCGTGGAGCGGGTGAAGGGGGCAGACCTTCTGATCGTGTTCGGCCCGCGCCTCGGCGAGATGACGACCTCAGGCTACACCATCCTCAAGCCGCCCGTGCTGGAGGGCCAGACGCTGGTCCACATCCATCCCGGCGCGCAGGAGCTGGGACGGGTCTACCAGCCCGACCTCGCCATCAACGCCACCGTGGCGGC
>CAZCEG010000171.1:0-5485 GCA_964497275.1 uncultured Oceanicaulis sp. | reverse complement strand
GAGGGATATCGCCCGCGTTTCGGCATCAAAGGCCGCACGCAGGGCGTCGATGGCTTCGAGCACGCTGATTTCACCAGACTGGTAGGACACAAGAGCGATCCGCTGCATCTCGCGTGCGGACACCAGAGCATCGGCCTCGTAATCTGTTGCGGTCTGATGGAGCACCGCGGCACGGCGGCGCAAAGCGCCCGCTTCGGCCTCAATCCGGCGTTGCTCGCGCCGCAGTCGGGCCTCGGCCAGCCGGGCATCGGCGGCGCGGGCGAGGCGTTCGCCCTGGTTTCGGTCAAACAATGGCAAAGGCAGGCTGGCGCTGACGACCACCCCGGTTTCCGCTCCCATGCCCTCTGCGTGGCGAACACCCAGGCCGAGATTGACCTCCGGTGCCAGTCGCGACGCCGCAGTCTCCTTGGCGGCCGCTGCTTCCACCCCGGCCTCGAGGACGGCGAGCCGGGCCGGGATGTTAGCCCCGCCGAGCGTGGCCAAGCCCTCGGTGCCGGGTAACAGATCGCCCTCTATACGAGCGGATAGCGCCCGTTCCGATCCGGTCGCGATGAAAAGTTCATCGCGTGCGCCTTGCATGTTGAGCTGCGCTTCCGAGACGAAACCCGGCAAGACAAGGGTCTCCTGTCTCACGCGTTCCAGTTCAAACCGCGACGCATCCCCCGTCTCGACACGCTGCAGTGTGGCTGCCTCAAGGCTCTCGAACTGCTCGCGCAGCCGTTCTGCGGCCTCCAGCTCCGCCTGAGCAGCCAGGACGCCATAGAAGGCGCCAAGCGTATCGGCCTGCAAGTCCGCCTGGGTCACAAAACCCTGCGCCCGGGCCGCCACCAGATCTGCACGCGCTCCATCGGCATGTAATGAACGGCGGCCCGAGAAGTCGAAGGCGCGCTCCAGCGACACGGTGGTCTCTACGCGGTCTCCGCCAAATCCCCGCTCGCCTTCACGCTCGAACGAGAGCACAGGGTTGCGCCAGGTCTCCGCCGAGATAACCGCGCCTTCCGCCATTTGCGAAGGCGCATCGATAAAGACACGATTTGGTGCGTTTTCCAGCGCCAGCCGGACGGCTTCGTCGGCCGTCAGCACTTGCGCGCCTGCGATTGCCGGCAGCGTCATTGAACAGATCAAGACCGCCAAACACCGAGCCGCTATCGGTTTTTTGGCTGCAACAAAAGCGGGAGAGGAAGGCATGGTCTAGCCTCCAAGCGTGAGAAACAGGGATTCAATTTTGTGGTGAAGGGGCTCCAGCGCCAAAAAGGCCGCGAAGAGCAACACTCCGCCCGATGCACTTGCCCTTGCGATTGAGCGCACAGGGGCCTCGAAGTCCGGCTCGAGCAGAGCCCGCACGCGTAGCGTGATATCCGCGTCCTGAAACTGCGCCGACAATGCACAAGCGTTGGCGCGGACCCGTTCCATACGAACAAGCGTTTCCGCGATCCGGATGGGCGCATGGCGACGCGCGACAGCCCTGTCACACGCCTGCTCCTGAGCCAGCACCAGAGCCTGGCGCAAATGCGCCCTCGCCTTGTCAGGAAACAGGCTGCACAGGACCTCAAGGACAAAGCGCGCGGCAAGGTCTCCGCGCGCCAGATGAGCCCGTTCATGCGCCTCGATGATCGCACCGCCTTCCGTCCCGGCCCTGTCTGCGACTGCGTCACTCAGATAGATAGCCGGTCTCAGCACCCCGACAGCCAGTGCGAGCGGTTGATCGGAAACGATCCTGCGCACGACGTTATCGCGCCGGATCGAAACACGCTCCAGCGATTGCTTGAGACGCTGTGTTTCGACAATCGCTGCAAGTGACGCTTGTCCGATCCGCAGTAGGAGCAAAGCGGCGATCAGCACCATTGTCCAGGCACTGATGCCGGGGCCTGTGAGCGCGCCATGGCCCGCCCAGCCAGACAGGCTGTCATGGCGGTGGACAGGCGTGAGCTCCAGCGCCACAGCATGCGGGAAGAACACGACCCCGAGAGCGACAAACGCCCCCAGCGCATAAGGCGCTGCTGCAAGCGTCAGGACAAAACTGGCGCGTAGAGCCGGTTGGACCCGTCTGATCGCGCGGATCAGACTCGGTGCGGCAAAAGTCAGTCCGGCTGTCGAGACCGCGAAGATACCCAGGCCGGCAGACAGCGCGATAATCACCTCGCCTCCTGTCATGACGGATCTCCGCCAATCCGGCGCTTGTGATGCTCGATCAACGCCTCAAGCTCATCCAGAAGGCCCGGGTCTGCCTGTGAAGCATAACCGGCAAAGGCGGCCATCAAGCCGCCTTCCTGCCCGGAACTGAACCGGCTCAGCGACTCCTCAATTAGGCGCGCCAGCACCGCTTCGCGGCTTCCCGTCGGGGTATACACAAAGGCATGGCTGACCCGCTCACGGGCCAGAAGACCTTTTCGGTGGAGCCGTTCGAGTGTGGACTGGATGGTCTGTAGTGAATTGCTGCGTACGGCTCCGACGCGCGCATGGATGCCGCGTGCCTCGCCCTGGCCTGCGCGCCAGATGTCTTCCAGCACCGCGATCTCCAGATCGCCCAGCTTCAGCTCCGAACACGACATGGTACAACTCCCTGAGTCCTCTGCTTATGCCGAAAAAGACCGACTGGCAATCGGTGTTTTGGCTGGAGGCGCTCAGGAGAACAGCGTGGCCTCATATCGTCCGCTACTTGCCCCCTCATGTTTGACCGGCATCTGCCTGCCACAATAACTCGCATATCCGACCGGTTAGTACGCAATCAGATAAACAACCGAAGACCAATTTCAGGAGGGCGAGATAAAAGGCGCGGCACTATTGCGCGCTACATATTTGTTTTAATTAACTTTTTACCGTGCTGCGGCCGAGAAGACAGTGCTGCCATGGTTCGTATCACTATGATTTTATTCAATATTTTTAGAGCCACTGACGCCAACAAGCGCGTTAGTAGCCAGACGGACTGATACGGCCCATTTCCGGCCAGCCCAATTTCGCGGGCGGGCGAAGCCCATGTGCAAATAACGCACATGAATGCCCATAACATATTGATTTATATTATGAACACGTCCAGTCCATCATGGGTGCAACGCAGAAGCGTCTTGAAAGCGGTGGCTTGCTCATGGCCGCCATGTAGGCCAGCACGGACAAAAGGGCAAACTGGCGCGTGCACCGGCTCCCACGCTGTAATCCGGCGTTCATCTGGCGCTAATGCCTGCGTCACAAGGCCGTCAGGCGGCCTTCATCGGCCCGTTCCATATCCGCGAGCGTCGAGGCGATGGCGTCTGGTCATCGTCCCCAAACCGATGGAGACACTAGATGAAAACCTTCAAGCATAGCTGGGCCGTAGGCGGACTGATGCTGGCCGTCATCCCCGCTGCTGCCTGCGCGAACGAGCGCGCGCCGCTGACCGAAGCTGAAGTGATTGCCGCGCAGGAAGCATGGGGTGCTGCCCTCGTGCAGATTGCAACCGTGAATGCCGAACAGGGCCCGGAAGCCGCCCGCGAAACCGCGCAGGCCATCATCGATGCAGCCTACGGTTATCAGCTGGGCCCGGTCCTGTTCAAGCCGACCCTGACCGTTGCGCCGCAGACATTCCGCACGACGGCGGAAGGCGCGCTGGCCTATTTCGTCGGCCAGAACCCGGACTTCCCGAATGATAGCGGTTTTGCACTCAATGGCTGGACGGCTGTCGAGATCGAGAACGCGGCCATCTTCATCGATGGTGACACGGCCCTGACCATGGGCAATGTGATGATCACCGGCGCGGATGGCAGCGTCACCACGGTCGACAAGACCTGGGGCTTCCACCGCGACAGCGAAGGCGTGGTGCGCATCGTGCTGCACCACTCGTCCCTGCCCCATCAGGCGACGAACTAGGTCGATGCGTCTTTTCCGGCAGGGCTGGCGCTGATGCGATAGCCGAGCCCCCTGACGGTTTCGATCATCGGCGCTGCGAACGGGTCATCGACCTTGGCCCGGAGCCGCCGGATATAGACATCGACCACGTTGGTGAGCGGGTCCTCGTCAATGCCCCAGACATTGGTGAGGATCCGCTCCCGGCTGAAAACCCGCCCCGGCGCGGACATCAACAGCTCCAGAAGCGCAATCTCCTTGGCGGTCAGGCGGATGTCCCGGCCGGCCCGCGCAACCGTGTATTGCGACCTGTCGAGCACCAGATCACCGACAATGAGGGACGGGCTGACCGGTTCCTCCATCGTGCGGCCTCGCCGGAACAGCGCCTCGATGCGGGCGAGCAATTCCTCGAATGCGAACGGCTTGACCAGATAGTCATCAGCGCCCATGCGCAGGCCGGCAATCCTGTCTTCGGTGCGCCCGAGCGCGGTCAGCATGAGGATAGGCAGTTCGATGCGCGAAGCGCGCAAGGCCTGACACAGATCCAGCCCGTTCATCCCCGGCAGCATGAGGTCGAGCAGCACCAGCCCGCGCTGATCCAGCTCGCGCATCTCCTCCCACAGCCCTTGCGCCTTCTGCAGGCCTTCAGGGCCGGTGCGGGCGGTGCGCAGCCGGTAGCCTTCCGCCCTCAGGCCGCGCTCCAGAAAGTCGGCGACGCGCGGATCGTCCTCGATGATCAGTATGTTCATGCCTGAGGCTCTCCGGCAGGTGAAAGGACAGGAAAGTCGGCGGTCACGCGGGTGCCCTTGCCAGGCACGCTCGTCAGAGCCAGCGCGCCATCATGGCGCAAGGTCAGCGACCGCGCGATGGACAGGCCGAGCCCTGAGCCATCGGCACGGTGCGCCCGCGCGCTGGCCGAGCGATAGCCCCGCTCAAATACTTTTTCCTGATCGGCTGGGTGAATGCCGATGCCGCGATCCTCGATTTCCACTGCCCAGCGCCCTGCCTTGAGAACGCTGCGCACTGTCACCACCCCGCCGGGATGGGAATAGCGCACCGCGTTATCCAGCAGCACACCCAGCAATTGGCGGAAGCGTTCAGGATCGGCCAGGACTTTCGTGCCTTCCCCGCCGGGCTGCGTATCGATGCGCACATCGCGCAGGCGCGCCAGCGTCTCGATCTGCGCAATCGTCCCGGCAAGCACGCTGTCAGGATCTATTGTCTGCCGGTCCAGCACCAGCGCCTCGGCGTCATGCAGGGCGATGGTCAGAAGATCATGGATCAGCACGCCCAGCTGGCGGGCCGCATCGCCAATCCGGCCAAGGCTGGCTTTCAGCTCTTCAACGCCCGGCTCGCGGGAGCGCAGCGCGATCTCAGCCTCGCCCCGGATCACGGTCGTCGGCGTGCGCAGTTCGTGACCGATATCGGCCAGCAATTGCTTGCGGCGCGCCTCAGAGCGTTCCAGCTCCACCACCGCTTCGCGCAACTCTGCGGTGCGGGCATTCACCTCGTTCTCGAGATTGCCCCGCAGCGCCAGTTCCTGCGACCGGAACGCGGCGAGCTGGGAGGCCATCTGGTTCATGCGGTTGGCAAGCTGGGCAAACTCCGACGCGCCCTGCACGGCGATGCGATGCTCCAGCCGCCCGCGCTCGAAGGCCTGCGCGCC
>CAZCEG010000170.1:0-5491 GCA_964497275.1 uncultured Oceanicaulis sp. | reverse complement strand
CGCTGGTGGCAAGCTGTGGCGGGCGCCTGGAAGACGAGCTGGCCTCTGTCGGCGGGCGCCTTGTGCGCATGGATGCAAAGACCAAGAACCCGCTTCAGATGCACGCCAATGCCCGCCAGATCGCCGCTCTGGCCCGTCTGGAGGGCGTGGACCTCCTCCATGCCCGATCCCGCGCACCGGCCTGGAGCGCGTTTCTGGCGGCCAGAGAGACGGGCCTGCCCTTCGTCACAACCTATCACGGCACCTACAAGGCCCGCACGGGCCTGAAGCGGCTCTATAACTCCGTCATGGCGCGCGGCGATGCCGTGATCGCCAATTCGCGCTTCATCGCTGACCACGTGAAGGCCGAGCACGGCAAGGTGCTGGCCCGCAGGCGGGCGGACCTGTCCCATCTGCACATTATTCCGCGCGGTATCGATCTGGAGGGCTTTGACCCGGCCACAGCGAACAGCGAGCGCATTGCCGCCTTGCGTCAGGTCTGGCTGGAGGGCCGCGACGCTCCGCTCATCCTGCTGCCAGCCCGCCTGACCGAGTGGAAGGGCCAGAGCCTTGCGATTCAGGCGGTGGCAGCCCTTGCCGCACAGCACAAGGGCCCGCCGCCCGTTCTTGTATGTGCAGGCGATGCGCAAGGGCGCGAGGCCTATGTGGAGCGCCTGCAAGCCGAGGCTGCCGGGCGCCATGTGGCGCTGGTGCTGCCCGGCCATGTGCGCGACATGGCGAGCGCCTATGGCGCTGCCGACATCGTCATCACCCCCTCGATCGAGCCCGAAGCCTTTGGCCGCACGCTTGTCGAGGCGATGGCGATGGAGCGGCTGGTCATTGCGGCAGCGCATGGCGGACCACTGGAAATCCTGTCAGGTACACAGGCAGGTCTGCTTGTGGAGCCGGGCCATCCGGCAAAACTGGCAGACGCGATGGCCCAAAGTCTGGCGCTGGATCCGCAGGCACGAAAATTACGCGGGCAATTGGCGCGCCGACATGCTATCGCCCATTACTCAAAGGCGGCCATGCAAGCCGCCACCTTGCAGGTCTATCGCGAGCTTCTAGACTGAACGCATGATCGAGAACGAACCGCCGAAGGAACAGGTGCTGGTAGTGCATGAGGGCGATCTGCGCGCCACCGTGCACATGCTGGCGGCTGCCCGCATGGTGCGTGATCATCATCGCAAGGCCCGCATCACCTTCCTGACCACGCCCGAATATGAGGGGCTCGTCAAATACTGCCCGTATTTCAATGCGGTAGAGACAAGTCTTCATGCGACGGCGAACAAGGGCTTTTTCGAGCGCGTCAAAATGGCCCGCGCGTCCCGGTTCGACTTCGTCTACGATCTGTGCGGTTCGGAAGCGGCAAGGAAGCTGAAAGGTGCCATGCGCCTGTCGCGCGGCCGCTGGATTGATGCCGCGCCCGATCCGCGCTCTCCTGAACACCCTGTCGAACAGATCGCCGCGCGTCTGGGCGAGGCCGGTATCGGCGAGACGTCCTATGCGCTGGGCGCTGCCCCGCCGCCGCTTCTGGACTGGGTGGACTTTGTGGCCAAGCGCTCGCGCACGCTGGAGCCGGCCTATTTCGGCCTGCATGGCCGCTATGCCCTTTTTGCCCCTGCAGGGGACGAAGTGACGCCAGCCCTGCGCTGGCCCAAGGAGCGGTGGGCCTCGCTTGCCCACGCGCTACTGGAGCAGGGTGTCGAACCGACCATTGTCGGCGGCCCGTCCGCGCGCGAGGTGGGGCGCTATGTGGCCCACGTGACCCCCGGCGCGCGCGATCTGACGGGCAGGGCGAACCTCGTACAGCTCGCAGGGCTCGGGAGGAAGGCCAGTTTTGCTTTTGGCGAGGATGTGGATCTGTTGCATCTGCTGGTCGCTGCTGGCGCGCCTGCTGTGATGTTCCATCCGGGCATGGAGGCGCCGCACAAGGCCTCTCCACGTGGCCCGGAAAGCGTGATTCTCATGCACGCGCCTACACTTGCGCAGATTTCGGTGGCCGAGGCCGTTCAATCCATGCGGGTCGCGGGCGGGTTTGCCAGAAACCCCCAAGCGGCCTGAATGGCTTGATTTTGCCTGCCATCTCACGATATGCGCTAGGGTTGAAGGCAAAGCCGGGAACGGCATGCCGCCTTACGCATTTTATCTTGCCGGATGAGACCGCGCCTCTCGCGCCCTCTCTGACCGGTGCTGAAACAGGAGAAGACGCATAGCTCGACGTCCCCACGCCGCGCCGCCCGTCAAGAAAGACGGTCCGCGCATTAACGGAGAAATCCGCGTTCCGCGGGTGCTTCTGATCGACGAAAATGGCGAGAAGCAGGGCGAAATGCCCATCGAGGCCGCGCTTGAAGCGGCAGCGGAGGCTGGCCTCGACCTGATCGAGGTCTCCCCGAACGGCAACCCGCCCGTCTGCAAGCTCGCCGATTTCGGCAAGCTGAAATACGCCGAGCAGAAGAAGAAGGCGGAAGCGCGCAAGAAGCAGAAGACGCAGGATATCAAAGAGATAAAGATGCGTCCGAATATCGATACGCATGACTATGAGGTGAAAACCCGGTCCATGCGGCGCTTCTTCGAGGATGGCGACAAGGTGAAGATCACCCTGCGCTTCCGGGGCCGCGAAATGGCCCACCAGGATCGCGGCATGATCATCTTTGATCGCGTCAAAGCCGATTTCGGCGACATCGCCAAGGTGGAGTTCGAGCCCAAGCTCGAAGGCCGCCAGATGATCATGGTGATGGCGCCGCGCTAGGTCATAACCGGCCAGCGCCGAGACAGAAGCCCTCTGCCAGATGGCGGGGGGCTTTTGTTTTTTCAGCTATGCAGCATGCGCGGTTCAGGCGTAACGTCCGCCACGAGGGATGTTGGTTTGCACCGCCTGCAGGGGCGGGTGCCTGTCCTCCGGGCGATATTGCTCCGGGGGTGTTAGCTGGGGATTATCATGACATACCGCTTAGTTTTCGCGACGCTGGCTGCGGGCCTGTCGGCGCTATCGGCCAGCGCCATGGCGCAGACAGCCACTGAAGGCCGCTATGGCCAGATTACGCTTCAGGCAGGCTTTCCCGACGATCCGCGTACCGTCCAGGTGCGCGCAGGCGGTGCGCTTGCCGCCTCGCGCCTCGGTGGTTCCGGGTGCTGGGGCTATGTCACCGAAGAGCCCACCTATGTGCTCAATTACCAGGATGCAGGCGACGTCTTCGACCTCTACCTGTCGGCGGCTTCCGACGTCGATACCGTCATGATGGTACGCCTGCCGTCGGGCAGCTTCCTGTGTGATGACGACACGGCAGGCAATCTCGGGCCGGGTGTCTTTGTCGAGAACCCCGCCAACGGCGCCTATGCCATCTGGGTCGGCACTTACGCCTCCGGCGCAGGCTATCCCGATACCGCGCTGCATATTTCGGAGCTTGCTTTCTCGCAGGAAAATCCGTTCGCCCGCAGCGTTGATACAACCGCTGCCGCCGGGGCGACGCTCTCGCTGCGCGCGGGCTTCCGCAACGATCCGGCCAGCATCCAGGTCAATCAGGGCGGCGATGTGCGGCTTGCCTCTGTTGGCGAGAATTGCTGGGGCTTTGCTGATGCCGCGCCGAGCGCCCGGGTGAGCTACCGGGCAGGCCGCTTCCCGCTTTTCATCTCCACCGAAAGCGATGGGGATGGCACCATCGCCATTCTCGCGCCGGATGGCAGTTGGCACTGCAATGACGATGCGGCGGGTGGGCTCAATCCCGGCGTGACCTTCCGGGAACCTGCTTCGGGTGACTATCTGGTCTGGGCCGGCACCTTAAGCGAGCTTGGAACCCGTGAGGCCACGCTGCATGTCTCCGAAGTGGGCTATGCAGGCGTGGACAACTCTGTCGACGTATCCGGCCGCCCGCATCATGGCTCGCACCGGCTTCGCGCCGGATTTTCGCCGAACCCGTTCTCGCAGGCCGTAACGGCGGGCGGGCGGATTGCGGCCGAGCAGGCGCTGGCCGGCCACACGATCGTGGAAGGCTTCTGCTTCGGCTTCATCACGCGTGAGCCGACCATGCGCCTGACGTGGACCGGCGTTGGCGAGCCGCTCTTCCTCTCCGCGACCAGCGATGCGGACACGCTGCTTTTGGTCAATGCCCCTGATGGCGGCTGGTGGTGCGATGATGACAGCGCAGGTAGCCTCAATCCGGGCCTGACCATCGATAACGGCCCGAACGGCGTCTATGACATCTATGTCGCCACCTTCTCGCCGGAGGAGACCGCGCCTGCCACGGTCCATGTCTCGCAGACGGGCTGGGGCGCAGAGGCGCTCTCCATGCGGGTCGACACCTCGCTGGAAGCGCGCTTTGGCGGCGTGACGCTCGATCCTGCCACCGCCTCGCTGCCCTACTCCGTTGAGTTGGAGGCTGGCGGTCCGCTGCGGGCCTATCAGGCAAGCCTCAGCCCCACCGAGTTCTGCGTCGGCTATATCAGCCGCGAGCCGAGCTATGTGGTGAACTGGACGCCGGAGGGCGACCTGCCCTTCACCATCTATATGGACGCAGAGCGTGACACCACGCTGGCCGTCCAGCTTCCCGATGGCTCATGGCGCTGCGATGATGATGGCTCTATCGGGCTGAATGCAGGCGTGAACCTCACCACCGGCGCGCCCGGCCTTTACCGGGTCTATGCCGGCACTTATGGCGAGGGTGTGGGTCCTGCCACCCTGTTCGTGGCAACCGGCGAAGCCCCGCAATAGGCCAAAGCCTGCCACACAAGGCGCAAAGCGGCGGGAGGCTCTTGCCTTTCGCCGCTTCTTGCGTATAACCGCGCGTTCTTTCACCGGTCGATCAGGCCCACGACATGCCTGACGGTCGTCTACAGCTAGCCAACCCTTTGGATTGGCCGACCTACATGGAGAGCGAAATGTCGAAGATGAAGACCAAAAGCGGCGCCAAGAAGCGCTTCAAGGTGACGGGTACGGGCAAAGTGCTCGCCGCCCAGTCCGGCAAACGCCACGGCATGATCAAGCGGACCCCCAAGCAGGTCCGCCAGAAGCGCGGGACCGATACGCTTGCGGCCCCGGACGCGAAGATCGTGAAACAACACTACCTGCCCTACAGCCGCTAACGCGCTGGCCGGTACGTATACCCAACGTTTGAAGGACTGATATCATGGCTCGCGTTTCCTCAGGACCCGCTACCCACGCCCGTCACCGCAAGGTGATCAAGGCTGCCAAAGGCTATTATGGCCGCCGCAAGAACACGTTCCGTGCTGCCAACCAGGCTGTCGAGAAAGCCGGTCAGTACGCCTATCGTGACCGCCGCACCAAGAAGCGCAATTTCCGCGCGCTCTGGATCCAGCGCATCAATGCGGCTGCCCGCCTCAACGAACTGACCTACGCCACGTTTATGAACGGGCTCAAGAAGGCCGGTATCGAGCTCGACCGCAAGGTTCTCTCCGATATCGCGACCCGTGAGCCCGAAGCCTTCACTGCCCTCGCCGAACAGGCGCGCGCGGCTCTCAAGGCGTAAGTGGCGATCCGGGCTGGAAATCAGCC
>CAZCEG010000169.1:0-5543 GCA_964497275.1 uncultured Oceanicaulis sp. | reverse complement strand
AGCACCACCGATCCGGCCGCGATGCGGGCATGATCGCCAACGGTGATATTGCCGAGCACCTTGGCCCCTGCCCCGATCAGCACGCCCTTGCCGATCTTCGGGTGGCGGTCTTCCTCGGCGGCGCCGGTGCCGCCAAGCGTCACCTCGTGCAGCATGGAGACATCATCGCCCACCACCGCCGTCTCGCCGATCACGACAGAGGTCGCGTGGTCGATCATCACGCCCTTGCCGATGATGGCGGCGGGGTGAATGTCGATCGCAAAGAGCTCGGAAATCCGGCTCTGCATGTGGAAGGCAATGGCCTCGCGGCCCTGCTGCCACAGCCAGTGCGCGACGCGATAGCCCTGCAGCCCCTGAAATCCCTTGAAGTAGAAGAAGGGCTGAAGGAGCGACCTGCAGGCAGGGTCGCGCTCATCAACAGCCAGCATGTCGGCAGCTGCACTTGCGGCAATGGAGGGGTCTGCGCGCATGGCCTCGCTGACCACATCATGCAGCAGCACCGCGTCCAGCTGACCGTCGGCAAGCTTGGAGGCGATACGGTGGGCCAGCGCCTCGCCAAAGCTTGCATGGCGCAGTATGCCCGAATTCATGAAGCCTGCGAGCATGGGCTCTTCGGCGGCCGTGGCGGCAGCCTCCACCCGCAGGCGGTTCCAGAGCTGGCGCACCGGCAAGTCCGCCGCGATGGGGGTGGCAGTGTCTGCGGGCGTCATGACCGCCTCCTCGTTCCTAACCGGCCCCGAGGATCAGGCGCGATAGCGCGGGATCGAGAAGCCTGTGCCTCGCCATGTAGTCAGCCTTGAGCAGCATTGCCAGTGTGAAGGCATCGCGTATGCGCCCGTCCATCGCTTCGGTCAGCGCCTCGGCAAAGGGCAGGCGCCGGGTGACAATGTCCTCCGTGCCCTCCGGTTCGGCCTCGCCTTGCGTCAGCCCCCAGGCGAGATAGGCAATCGCGCGCTCGTCCGTGATGGAGTTCGACATGTCCATGTCGATGAATTCCTGCCAGTGGGCGGCCTCAAGCCCTGTCTCCTCGGCGAGCTCGCGCTGCGCGCTATGAAGCGGGTCCACATCCTTCGGCCCGCCGCCTTCAGGCAGCTCCCACGACCAGCTGTCCAGCGCAAAGCGGTACTGGCCGACCAGCATCACCGTGCCGTCTTCAAACAGGGGCAGCACACCGATGGCGAGATTGGCAGGCGAGACGACACCATAAAGGCCCGGCTTGCCATCGGGGCGGATGACGTCGAACTCGTGCACCTCCATCCACGGATTGGAGTAGGCGGTGCGCACGGATTTCACCGTCCACGGTCCGCGCACGCTATGGCCCTTGCCCTTCATCGCCCCCTCGCTCCGCTTGCCGCCTCGCGCCGATTATGCGGCCGCTTCGGCAACCGGCAAGGGTTCAGCCGCCCGTCCCTGCAGGCGGATCAGGAAGATGAAGGCGGCGGGCGCAAAGATCAGCGCCAGCATGGCAGAGCCCGCCACGCCGCCCGCCACCGCCGCCGCGAACGGCAGCCAGAACGCGTCGCCCTCTATGATCAGCGGGGCAAACCCGCCCATCGTGGTCAGCGTCGTCGCGATGATGTGGCGGGTGCAGTCCATCACCGTCTCGCGGATGGCCAACGCGTCACCGGCGAGCGCTGCTGCGTTATTGCGCAAGGCCGACAGCACCACGATCGTGCCGTTGATGGAGAGGCCCACCAGCCCCATCGCGCCGACAATCGCGTTAAAGCCGAGCGGCGTGCCAAAGAGCCATACCCCGAAGAGCGCAAGGCCCACCGACAAGGCGCCGACCGTAAACACGATGCCTGCATAGCGGAAGGAGTTGAAGGCCAGCACCACCGAACCGATCATCAGGATCAGCAAGGGGATGGCGGTCGACATGAGGTCTGCCGTCGCTTCGCCCTGGCTTTCCGCCTCCCCGCCAATATCGATGCGGTATCCGGGCGGAACTTCGATGCCGGCTGCGTCCAGCCGGGTGAAGAAATCTGCCAGCACGGGCGCGGGCAGCACGAAGGGGGAGAGATAGCCATAGATCGGATTGGCGCGCTCGCCATCCAGCCGGATGATGGCCGAGGTCTGCGGGGCGAGGGTCAGCTCGCCCAGCCCGCCAAGCGTCGACATGCCGCCGCGCCCGCCACCCGGCACCGCGATGCCGGTTACGCTGCTGGCGGTGTTGCGCCGGTCCACAGGGCCCATGACGCGCACCGGGATCACCTCGATGCCTTCAACGACGCTGCCGCCAATGACGCCATCGAGATCAGCGCGCACCCGCCCTGCCACATCGCCTAGCCTAAGCCCCGCGAGCGCTGCGGCCACCTCGTCGGCCTGCAGCCGGGCCACAGGTTCGCCCAGCAGCATCTGGGCCTGAGTGTAGGTAACGCCCGGCGTCTCGCCCAGCACGCGGCGGACCTCCTGACCGATGGCATTGAGGACGGCGAGCTCGGGCCCCACGATTTTCAGCTCGATGGGCGCGGGCGTCGGCGGTCCCTGCTCGAACGGCAGGGCCAGCACCATGGTGTCAGGGAAGGCTTCGCGGGCGCGGGCCTGAAAGTCCTGCGTGATGCGGCGCGTATCGGCAGGCGAGCGCGTGCGCACCCAGCCTGCGGCATAGTTCGGCCGCCCTGCCTGCCCGCGGCGCATATTGTAGTAGACGCGCGGCGGCGAGCTGCCGAGCACCCAGCCCACATCCTCCACCCCTTCATACTCGCGCAGCATGGCGGTCACCTGCTCCGTGCGCTGGCGGGTCTGCTCCATGGAGACACCGGCAGGCAGGGTGACGGCCACTTCAAACATGTCGCGGTCGGTCGGCGGGAAGAATTGCGAGGGCAGCGTCGTCGCCGCGACCACGCCTGCCACCGGCAGGATCATGGCGAGCAATATGCCCGCAGCAGGGCGCGCAATCACCATGACGAGCAGGCGGCGATAGAGCCAGGCGAGCGGGCGCGAGCGCAGGCCATCACGCCAGAAGGGCGGATTTTCCTCCTCCGCGCGGCCATCATCAAACCACGCCGCCATGGCAAGGATCACGGTAAAGGCGAGCACGAAGGAGGCGATGACAGCAAAGATCACCGACACGCCGATCATGGAGATGAACTCGCCCGCCGTGCCCGGCATCAGCGCGATGGGCGCGAAGGCGAAGACGGTTGTGGCGGTGGAGGCCAGTAGCGGCGCAAACAGGGTGCGGATCGCTTTTTCCACCGCTTCCAACCGCTCCATCCCCCGCCTGCGCAGGAGGCGGTAATCGTCGACCACCACAATCGCGTTATCGATCAGCAGGCCCAGCGCCACGACGAGGCCCGTCACCGACATCTGGTGCAGAGGCTGGCCATAGGCATTGATCAGCACCAGCACGAGCAGGACGGTCAGCGGCAGGGCGGAGCCGACGATCAGCGCGGAGCGCCAGCCCATCATCAGGAACAGCACGGCAAAGACGATGAGGGCCGAATAGCCCAGATTGATCGCCAGCCCGTTCAGCCGCTGATCGACATAATCGGCCTGCGAGAACACGATCTGCACATCGAGGCCGGGCGTGGTGGCGGCAAATCCCTCAACAACAGCGTTGGCCCCTGCCGCCCAGCTGTCCACGCGCCGGTCCGGCTGCACGTAGGCAGCCACCAGCACCGTGCGCCGGTCATTGAACCAGCCTTGCGTTGCGTCCGGCTCGCGCCGCGCGCGCTCCACCTCGGCGATATCGCCAAGCCTTACAAAACCACGCCCGTCAGGGCCCGCAAATGTCACGTCGCGCACGCGGTCCAGCGTGTCGAACGCGCCGCCCACCTCTACCGTGAAGTCATACCCTTCGCCCGCCAAACGCCCGGCGGGCGCACGGGCATCAGAGCGCGCCAGAATGCCCGCCACATCGCCCGCCGTGATGCCGAGCGCGGCAGCTGCTTCAGGATCAAGGACGACGCGGATTTCCTCCTCAGGCGCGCCAAAAATCTCTGTGCGATACGTGGCGTTGAGATTGCGCAAGCCCGCTTCGAGATCACGCGACAGCCGCCCCAGCGCGCCGATACTGCCTTCAGAGCCCTCCGGCCAGGAGAGCGCCACGATCATGCTGGCCGCGCCCATGTACTCGCGCACGACCGTGGGCAGGGCCGCCTCGGCAGGCAGGCGCGACTGGATGGAGGCAACCTGTTCGCGGATCTTGGTCCAGGCCTGCTCCACCTCCTGCGGGGTCAGGTCCTCGCGAATGGCGAAGCTGACCGAGGAGATGTTCGAGCGGGAGCTGGAATTGGTCTCGTTGACCTCGGCCAGCTCAAGAAGCACGCGCTCGACGGGTTCCGATACCAGCGCTTCCACGCGCTCGGCATCCGCGCCCGGATAGAGCGTGACCACGCGGCCAAACCGCTCGGTCAGATAGGGATCTTCCTGCCTGCCCATCGTGGCAAGCGCAGCCATCCCGGCCACGCACATCAGGAACAGGGCAAGGGCGGTAAGGCGCGGATAGCGGAAGAAGAGCGTGCTCATGGCGCAGGCCGGGCCGCAGATGAGGGCACCACGCGCTGACCGGGCGAGACGCGCTGAATGCCGCCAGAGAGGATCATGTCGCCCTCTTCCACCGCGCCGCGCAAATACACCTCGCCGCCCTCGGTATGGAGGAGTTCAACGCTGCGCGGCTGAAGCGAATAGCCGTCAGACCCGTTGGTCAGAAGATAGACATTCCACAGACCCCGCCGGCCTTCCGACAGCGCCGTGAGCGGTGCCCAGAAGCCGCGCTCTGTCAGCGCGCCATCGACGACCAGCCGTGCCACCTCGCCCGCGCTCACACCCTGACCGGGTTCCACATCCAGCACGACTTCGACAGAGCGGGTTGCCCGGTCGACAACGCCGGTAATGGTGCGCACCCGCGCGCTGGCGCTGCGGCGGCCTGCTTCGAGCGGATAAACCGAGCCCGGCTCCAGCCGGGCCGCATCGGCGGCGGGCAGGCCAACGCGAAACTCCAGCACACCGTCTTCCACCAGATGGAATAGCGGCGCGCCGGGCCCGAGCACCGCGCCTTCATCGGCGAGGCGGCGCGTGATCACCCCGTCAAAGGGCGCATCGAGGCGGGCCAGCTCAAGCTGGACTTCAAGGGCTCTGGCTGCGGCTCTGGCGGCCTCTGCCTGCGCTTCGGCGGCGCGTGCGGTCGCGCCTGCCTCGTCGAGCCGCTGGGCGGAGACATGGCCGCGCTCGACCAGCTGCTCCTGCCGGGCCAGCGTGGTGCGCGCAAGCGAGGCCTGAGAGGCGGCTGCAGCGGCATCGGCGCGGGCCGCCGCCAGTTGCGCTTCCATCGTGCGGGTATCGAGCACGGCCAGCACGTCGCCCGCGCTAACACGGTCACCGACATTGACGCGCGCTTCGGCCAGACGTCCGCCGCTCTGGAAGCCCAGCGCGCTTTCGCGCCGTGCCGTTACCAGCCCCGGAAAACGCGCCTCTATGCGCGCCTCATCGAGATAGCGCACCTGCACGACATCAACCGGGAGGGGGCTGGCGGTCTGGGTAACGGGATTAGGACACAGACTCATAATTTCTGAGCCATATCTGGATAGCGGCGAGTTTGACGA
>CAZCEG010000168.1:4077-5554 GCA_964497275.1 uncultured Oceanicaulis sp. | reverse complement strand
GCAACTCTCACAGCTCAGAAGCATCTACAAGGATGACATCGCCCACACCATCATGGGCCTTGCCCGCACCAAGATCATTCTGAACCTACCCGACCCTGACACAGCCGAATACGCAGCCAAAACAATCGGCAAAACCGAAGTGCAACGCGCCCAACGCGGCGTTTCCTTTGGTGCGTCCACCGTGCGTGACGGGGCCTCCTATACCTTGCAGGACAAGCTCGACTTTCTGGTCCTGCCCGACCAGCTCATGCGCCTGCCCAACCTCTCTGGCTATATCGTCCCGGCCACAGACCTGCCCTCCGCTACGCTCTCGATCAAATACAAGGCGGCAAAGGAAAAACATCCCGGCTTCATCGAACGCCACGACGACACGAGCGAAATCGACTGGTCCACGGTGTTCATCAAGCGGCGCGCCAATACCACGCCCGGGGCCGGGGAGGATTCCAACAGTACGGAGCCAAAATCTGCCGACGCATCCGCTTCAGGCTCAAGTTCGGCCGTCGCCTCGGCTCTGCTATCAGAAGGTTCCCATCCGCCCGGTTCCACCGCTCAATCCAGCGACCATCAGGCTGGTTCAGACGAATCCGAGGGCCGCGAAGCACGTCAGGAATCTGCCCCGGCCGCGCAGCACGACGCGCAATATGCGAGCGCTTCAGCGGTCCTCGGGCAGGATATGGAAGGAGCAGAACTCAACTCCCATTCCGAGTCCGATGCCCTGATCTATCAGCAGACGGCAGACCCGCTCGCCATGGTCATCCAGTCCGATGAGCCGGAGCGCTGATCCATGCTGTCCGGTTCCAAAGATGGGGGCGGCCTGTCTGCCGAATACTACAGCGCTGACAACTATTATGCGGCCGATGAGGGCACAGGCGAAAGCTCGCAATGGTCGGGCAAAGGCGCCGATCGCCTCGGCCTGACCGGCAAAGTCGATAACGCCGCTTTCAATGGTCTGCGACAAGGCCAGCTTCCCGATGGAACACCCCTCGATCCATCCAGCAAGCAAAACTCTGGCGAACACTCCCCGCAAGCTGAAAAAGACGGCCCGGCCGGAAAGGAGCGCACCCCTGGCTGGGACATGACGTTCTCAGTACCGAAGTCGGTCTCCCTCATGGCGCTCGTCGGTAAGGATGAGCGCCTGATAAAAGCCGCTGAAAAGGCCGCCGCTACGGCCATGGCCTATATGGAGTCTAACGCCACAACCCGCGTGCGCGAGGGCAGGGTGGTGCGTGAAGTGAAGACCGCCAATCTGGTGACATCACGCTTCACCCAGCACACATCTCGCAAAGGCGATCCCCAGCTCCACCTTCACAACTACATCCACAATCTGACCTACAATGAGAAAAAGGGCCAATGGCAGGCCGTCCATTCCCCGTCCCTGTTTGCATCCAAGGAAGCGGCCGGCTGGATATTCTCCAGCCAGTTGCGTGAGGAAGTCTCCAAGGCTGGCTACCAGATCTCAGCCATCGACAAGTATGGC
>CAZCEG010000168.1:0-4067 GCA_964497275.1 uncultured Oceanicaulis sp. | reverse complement strand
GTGCCTGGCAAGGTGATCGAAGAGTTTTCAAAGCGCCGCGCCGACATACAGGATGCCGCGAAAGCCACGAACGCCCCCCTGAACCGCGCGACCATGGAACGCCTTGCTCTGATCACCCGCCCCACGAAGGATCAGAGCAAAATGCCCGGCAATAATACCGAGCGCTGGCGCGCCGAAGCCGGAGAGCGCAATACCCGCACCCTCGACGCGCTGGCCGGGCAGGCCCGGTTAAAAGCCACCACCATCAACCCGCTGCTCAATTCCAGACCCCTGCAGAACGCCAGCAAGGCCGTCCGCTCCTTTATCAATCTGCTCGATCCGCGCCCGGCCTGGCAGAAACCCGCCCAGGGCATTGACGGCAAAACAGCCCTCCAGCGAGCCATATCCCATACGACCGAAAACTCGGCCGTCATGCACAATAGCGAGCTGATAACGCGCGCCATCACCTTCTCCCATGGTGACACCTCACCCACCGAGATCCTGCAGGCCTATAGCGACGCCCTGAAATCCGGCCAGCTGGTCGAAGCGGAGAAATACAAGCCCGGCCACGTCACAACGTCTGACATCCTCAAGGCCGAACGCGACCTCATCAGTACCGTCAAGGACGCCTCGCCCAGCTGGACGGCACTGGCGGGCCACGACGTGGCCGCACACGCTGAAGACCACGCACTGAGTAAAGACCAGAAGCAGGGCTTTCGCGCGATGCTGGACGGCACACAGCGCTACGCGCTCGTCCAGGGCTTTGCCGGCACCGGCAAGAGCTACATGGTCCAGGCCGCCCATGCCACGCTCCAGAAGCTAAGCCCGGACACGAAGCTTCTCGTACTTGCGCCCCTGCACCGTCAGGTCGAAGAGCTTCGCGACAAGGCCCACGCCACATTGTCACAGGGTGGCAAGCCGCCCGCCAATTTCGAGGCGGCCACCATTGCCCGCTTCGTCACCGACATGCAGGCGCTGCAATCTGCCGGCAAAGAACTACCCGACATGTCCAACACCCATGTCGTCATCGATGAGGCCGGTCTCATGGGTAATAAAGACGCCCAGGCACTCGTCTCCATTCTCGAAAATGCCAATGCCGGCCGCGTCGTCATGATGGGCGACCCCAAGCAGAAATCCGCGCCCTCTGCAGGCGCGCCCTTTATCGCCATGCTCAAATCGGGCCTGAAATCAGCCCGGCTGGATTTTATCCAGCGCCAGAAAAGCGCCAATTACCTACAGGCCGCACGCCTCGCCGCTACGGGAAAACCCGGACAGGCCCTCAAAGCTATCGGCTCGGCTCTGCTGGAAACTGGCAAGGACAGCACGGAGGCGCGCGCCGTGGCCGAGTGGAAGTCCTTACCCGGCGCGCTGCGCTCCAACGCCCTCATGGTCACCACGACCCGCGCCCGACGTGACGAGATCAACGGGCTCATCCATGAAGCCCGCCTGAAAGACATCTCCCTGACACCAGACGAACGCCTGAAAGGGGAGGGAACCACCCACACCACACTCGTCTCGCTCAATCTCTCAGAAACCCAGCGCCGCCACGGTCTGGGGGTCCGCGAAAACCACGTCCTCGTCTTCAATCGCAATCTGCGCGCCATAGGCGTCACCAAAGGCGACCAGCTCAAAGTGCTCAAGGCAGATCCCCGGACCGGCCGGATGATCCTTCTCAAGGCCGATGGCACCAAGGTCCAGTATCAGGCGCCAGGCGATAAACACGCCCGTCCGCACTACGACGCCTTTCAGGAAAAATCCCTGTCCCTGCACGAAGGTGAAAAGCTCGTCTGGACCAAATCCTTTCCCAAGCATGGCGACATCAAAGCCAATACCGACACCACCATAGTGCGCATCGACCGCAGCCACATAACGCTCCGCGACGATAAGGGCATCGAGCAGACCTTCGAGCGTACCGATCCGCGCCTGGCCCACCTCAATTACGGCTATGCGCACACGTCAGTGGCCGCGCAGGGTACGACCGCCAATCCCGTCATCGCCGTCACCGGCGCAGCCGATCGATATGCCGGCGACCAGGCCCACAACTATGTCGCTCTGACCCGCGTTGGCGGCCCGGACGCCAAAAACGAACACCTCGTCTATGTCACCGACGACAAGGCAAAGCTCACCCAACGCCTCAATATGAACCGGCCAATACCGGATTCCGCGCTCGCGCACGTCAAAGCCGAACCTGCCAAGGAGCCGCCCGCTGAAGCAAAGCAGCCAGAACCGGCCCTGCAGCCTTCTCTCGATATCTCCCGGGGCCGTTGATCCATGGCCGTCCCGCCCGTCCTCGCGGCGTCCAGCCAGCTCATCAAGGCGGCCGATCAGGCCGCCCACAGCCGTGCTGCCATCAATCCTGACCAGCTGATGCAGCTAGCAGCCCGTGAAACCCGCGCGGCAGGCATTAATGACATCCACCTGGAAGCCGCGCTCCATACCCTCATCGAGCGCGGCTATCTGCAACATTCCGCAGAAGAGCCGGGCCAGCTCGTCACCGACCGAACACAGCGCTGGACAGACAGCTTTGCGCGAGCCCTGACCCATCCTGCCCACACCAATACGCAGATCCCAGCTCACATCGTCCGGTCAGGGCAGTTCAACCGTGCAGATCCGCTCAGCCAGCCTCAACGCTACACCATTATCGACGTTACCCGTTCCGGAGGTATGGACGCCACCTTGCGCGCCCTGACAGAGCCGAGGGTGAAAAGCACCCTCATCGAGCCCGATCACACTCACCAGTCCACACATCACCCTCGCATCGAAAGCCAGACCATGACCGGCTGGCTGCGCAATGCCGTCCAGTCCATCCATCGCATCGATCGCAACGCCCTTCCCACGTCGCAAGCCGTTCTGTTCGTTCGCGCCGACGCCCTGCAAAGCGCGCACCGTGCGCTGGCACTCACCAACGCGGCCGACAAGCTCCACATTCCAAAAGTCATCATTCTGGCAGACCCTGCGCGCGACCACCCGGCAGATATACCCGCCCTTATGGCCGCCATTCGCGCCGGCGCCATTTCAAGCCTGGCAGCGCCCACGCGATTCAACGAGCCTCGCAATAGCGAAAACCTCTCCTCTCGCCTTCTCAATGCTGGCCCCAGACTGATCGACGCGAGAGGGGAGACTGCGTTCATGGCAGCGGCACGCCTTGCTCTTACAGAGTCCCGGCAGCTCTACGCGGCGACGCCCGATCACGCCCGCCAGCTCGACCTTGCCGCCGCGCATTCGGGGCAGACTTTCAGATCCGGCGCGGCCTCCCTTACCCAGCTCTACCCCATCAAAAGTCATCTGGCCGATACCAGAACCGGCGCAGGTTTGCGCGCGGACGATGTTCTAAGGCTCGATACAGGCCGTGACGGTGACCGGCCCACCCAGTTCACATTGAAAAGCCTCGATCCGCTCACCGGCCATCTCGTTGCCCAGGACCGTGACGGAAAACTGGCCACCTTCAATCTCAACACTCTCCACGATCAGGGTGTGCGCATTCAGGCTTTCTCAGCGGAAAAGCTCCCCATCAAACCAGGTGATCCGGCCCGCTACCATCAGGCCGGCTCACAGATCCCAGCCCTCATCAAATCTGTCTCGTCGGAAGGCATCGCTATTAGCGCGGCCAATGGCCGGGAGCAGATACTTTCAAGCGCGCAGGCCCATCAGTCCCTGACCCTCGACCACACCACCTCGCGCATCGATCCGGGTAAGCCCAGCGTATCGGCCGCACTCAGCCATGACAGAGATCCGGCCGGCCATTTCAGCCCTGGCGCCGCTGCCATGGCCGGAGCCAGATCCGGTCCATTCGCGGAAATGAAGGTGGCCACCGATAATGCCACCGCCATCACCCGCCAGTCTGCCAGCCTTCCCAAGGGCACAGAAAAGGCCATTGAAGAGACGATGAACCATTCCCTGCAAGCCTCTCGCGACATGAACACTCCCTCGCGAGAACTCGATATGGGACGGGAGAAATAGCTATGACCGGTTTTCCAGAACCCATCACCATCATCGCGCTTGTCGCGCTGTTCCTGCTGGCACTGGCCGGTGTCTGGCTCGTACTACCGCCCGCATGGCGCTTCCCACGGCCATCCAGACCCGCTCCC
>CAZCEG010000167.1:876-5557 GCA_964497275.1 uncultured Oceanicaulis sp. | reverse complement strand
GGGTTGCGGGCGGAGCCGCAAACACGTACCGCAGGCCGATCCAGGCCTCGTGACCACGCAGACTGTCGACGTCATACGGCGGAGCGTAGGACGTAGAATCGTAGCCGAAGTAACGATATTCGGTGTCGAGGATCAGGTTCTGGGACAGAACCCAGCCGATACCGGCGAGGAAGTGGTAAGCCAGCACGCCATCATCGTCACGCACGGTGCGATAGACGGAATTGGCCTGAAGCGTACCCGTGCTCCAGCCGCCAGCCGACATGTAGGACTGAACGTAGCCGACGCCAGCGCCGACATACGGACGGTACCACTCGCTGGTGCCGAATTCGTAGATGGCAGTCGCCATCAGCGACCAGGCGTGAACCGAGCTGTAGCTGTCTTCGAAATTGCCGACAGCGCCGGTGTCGTTGTAGCGGTGAGCCAGTTCGGCCTCAACGCGCCAACCACTACCCATCTGATAACCAACCGCGAGAGCTTCACGAAGATTGCTCTTGCCGCTGATCTGACCGTTGATCACGCCCGCGGTATCGGTGTCACCGGGAGCGCCATAACCGAGCGCGCCGCGTACGTACCAGCCCTCTTGCGCAAACGCCGAAGGCGCGGCGAGGATGGCACCGACAGCAGCCGCTGTAAGAAGCCGTGTTTTCATAATTCCCCCTCCGGGCGGTAACGCCCTTCGTTGAGCATGGTGGACAAAGCGCCGCAATCGACGCGCGGAACCGCCTTTGACGGCGCTTCTGCAGTGGAATTAGCGGATTTCCCTGCGACGCGCCAGACCAATAGGCGCAAAAAACAGCCTCTCACGCAACAATACCGCGTACTTGCAGGCCTGTTACCTCGTTTTGTTCAATGCCGAGGCGTTCTTGCAACACTTCTGCGGTGTGCTCCGCGAATCGGGGGGGCGGACGGCGGTAGGAGACAGGGGTCGCGCCGAGGCGAAGCGGGCTCGCAACCAGCGGAACGGTTCCCGAGCCGGTCATATCCATATTCACCCGCAGTACCCGCGCTTCGGCCTGCGGTTCGGCAAATACCGAATCGAGCCCCTGGATCGGACCACAGGGAATGCCCGCCTCATCGAGCAGGGCCCGCCAGTGGGCACTGCTCTGGCGGCGCATCACCGCGGCAATCTCGCCGCACAGCTCCTCGCGATGGGCCACACGCGCTGCATTGCGGGCATAGCGGGGATCATCGGCCCATTCCGGCTTGCCCAGCACGCCGGCAAAGCTGCGGAACTGGCGGTCGGCCCCGACGGCCACGGCAATGCGGCCATCGGCAGTCGGAAAGTCCTGATAAGGCACGATGTTAGGGTGGCGGTTGCCCATGCGGCCGGGCACCTTGCCGCCAACGAGATAATTCTCCGCCTGGTTGGCGAGCATGGCCACCTGCACGTCGAACAGCGCCATGTCGATATGCTGCCCCTCACCTGTCCGGTCACGCACAGTGAGGGCAGCAAGTATCGCGGTTGCAGCATAAACGCCGGTGAACAGGTCCACGATCGGGATGCCTACCTTTACCGGCTCGTCCATGCCGGTCACGCTCATCAGCCCGCCCATGGCCTGAATGAGAAAATCATAGCCCGGAAGGTGCGCATTCGGCCCGGTATGGCCGAACCCTGTTACCGAGCAATACACAATAGAGGGGTTGTCGCTCTTGAGTGATTCATAATCGAGGCCAAATCGTTTCAGCCCGCCTGTCTTATAGTTCTCGATCACCACATCGCTCTGGCGCGCAAGGCGGCGGACGATCTCCTGCCCCTCCTCCTCGCGCAGGTTTACCGCGATGGAGCGCTTGTTACGGTTCGCGCAGAGATAGTAGGCCGCATCACCCTGCTCACCGTCGGCATCGGTAAGGAAGGGCGGGCCCCAGCCGCGCGTATCATCGCCGCCATCAGGGTTTTCCACCTTGATAACGTCCGCGCCAAGATCGCCGAGTATCTGCGCACACCAGGGCCCTGCAAGCACCCGTGAGAGATCCAGCACCTTTATGTGTGAGAGCGCACCGTCTGACATGTCCGGACAAATCCTCCTGCTGCGCGCTTTCTAGGCCTCAAACCGTGCCGCGTGAAGAGCCTGCCTATCAGAGCGGCCACACCATGAGGATCATCGGCAGCGAAACGGCAATGACCACAATCTGGAGCGGCAGGCCCAGACGCCAGTAATCGCCAAACCGGAAACCGCCGGGTCCGAGGATGAGGGTATTGTTCTGGTGCCCGATAGGGGTGAGGAAGGCGCAGCTTGCGCCCACCGCCACCGCCATCAGGAACGGGTCCGCGCTGACACCGATCGCCGAGGCGAGGCTTATCGCCACCGGGCACATCACGGCCGCCGTCGCGGCATTGTTCATGAAGTCAGACAGCGTCATCGTGGCGACCAGCAGCAGCGCGATGACCATGATCGGCCCCGCCTCGCCTGTTACCGATACGAGCCCGCCAGCAATGAGGGACGCCGCGCCACTCGCCTCCAGAGCGCCCGCGACGGGGATAAGGGCCCCCAGAAGGATGATGACCGGCCAGTCCACCGTCTCATAGACCTGACGCAGCGGCAGGACGCGCGTCAGCATCACCGCCAGCACCCCGCCCGCGAACGCGGCAGCCGCCGGGAGAAGCCCTGTCGCAGCCACGCCGACCGCCGCCAGCATGATCGCGCCTGCGAGCAAGGCCTTGCGTGCGTCGGGAATGCGAAGCGTGCGCTCGGCCAGTGGCACACAGCCCAGCCGCGCGCCGAAATCGGTGAGCGCGTCCTCACTGCCCTGCAGGAGCAGCACATCGCCCTCGCGCAGCTTCATGGTGCGCAGGCGGGCGCGCGAGTGGGCGGCATTGCGCGAGACGGCCAGCAGATTGATCTGGAAGCGGCTGCGCAAGCGTATGTCGCTGGCCGACCGCCCGGCCAGCGATGAGCCCGGCGCAATCGCGTATTCGGCCAGATGCACTTCATCGGAATGCACGATGCGGCGGCGTTCGGCGCGCGCCTCCTGGCCGGCGGCATCGGCCTTGGCGCTCTTGTCGTCATCCTCCGGCGAGGTGGACACTTCTTCTTCAAGCTGCAGGCCGAGCGCGGAGAGCGCGGCGGTGAGCCCTTCAGGGTCAGCCTCGATCACCAGAAGATCGCCTGGGCGCACCTTGCGGGCCGGGGACGGCGCAGGGATGCGCTCACCATCGCGGATCAGGGCGAGGATCTGCGCATCGGCCTCCTCCAGCATGGGCTCGATCTGGCGCAGCGTCTTGCCGGCGGCCTTGCTGTCCTCGCTGACGCGCGCTTCGGTAAGATAGCTGCCGGTCTCGAAGCCTTCCGCGCCCGGAGGCGTGCGCCGCGGTACCAGCTTCCACGCGGTCAGCAGCACGAAGGCAAGGCCCGCCAGCGCGACCGCGCCCCCCACAGGGGCAAAATCGAACACGTTAAACGCGCCAAGCCCCGCCTCCTGACGGAAGCCGGAGACGATCAGGTTGGGCGGCGTGCCGATCAGGGTCGTCATCCCGCCAAGGATCGAGGCAAAGGCCATCGGCATCAGAAGCCGGCCCGGCGGCAGGCCCTGCTTGCGCGCCATCTGCAGGGCAATCGGCATCAGGAGCGCCAGCGCGCCGACATTATTCATGAAAGCAGAGAGGAAGGCGGCAAGGATGGCCAGCGCCGCCATCATCACCAGCTGCGGGGCTTTGGACGGCAGCACGGTGCGCGCGATCACATCGACCGTCCCGGCGGCCTGCAGCGCGCCTGACAGGATGAGCACGCACGCGACCGTGATCACAGCCGGGTGGCCAAAGCCTGCAAACGCCTCGCCTGCGGGCACCAGCCCTGCCACCACGCACGCCATCAGCGCCGACAGCGCCACTACGTCATGACGCAACCTTCCCGTGAGGAAAAGCGCCATCATGCCGACGAGTATCAGGCCGAGAATAGCGATCTGCGGCGTCATCGCGGACGCTCCGGTGGCTGCACCGTCCCGTCATGGACTCAAAGCCACCCGCCTAGCAAGCGCTCACATCGGCTCAGAACGGTGCAAGGTCAGCAAAGGCGGCAAATATCGCCAGCGACACCGCCGCGAGCGCCGTTATCGCGATCCCGGCGAGCGTCCCGAACGCCATCTTCCCCGATGACAGGCGCGCACCGACGATCAGGAACAGCGCAGCCAGCCCTGCAAGCCCGCCAAGGAGCACAGCCCAGGCCCCGAAATGTGCAGGTCCGGCAAAGCCTGCCAGCAGCAGGACAGGAGAAATCTCGCTCGTGAGATAGGCAGAGTAGGCGAGCACAATCATGCCCCCTGCCCCCAGCGCCGCCGCCGCCACGCTCACCGCGCGCGCGCCGCCCGTATTGACGGCCTGCCCGCGATCAATACGGCGCAGGAGGAAAGCTATGGGGAAGATGGTGAGCGCAATGCCAAGGATCATCGCAGAGATCGCGCCCCAGCTGATAAAGCCGAGGAAGGGTCCACGGTTCTCCTGCCAGCCGACAAGGGCCTGCGCCACGAAGCGCGAGGTCAGCGGCTGGACGAAGCGCGGCTCCAGGTTCGCCGTCTCCACGCAGGCCGTATCAAGCGCGGCAGCAGGGTCATCGAAGAAGGCGATCATCACGCCAGCCGTGCAATCGTCCGAGCGGGTGGGCCCGTGACCGGCGAAGGGCACTTCGAGATACTGGCCATTGGCAAAGCCCGGCATGATCTGGCGGGCCAGATCGGTGGGGGTGAT
>CAZCEG010000167.1:0-866 GCA_964497275.1 uncultured Oceanicaulis sp. | reverse complement strand
CACGCGCCGTTCACGATCAGGGCGGGGCCATCAAAGCTGACCGGCGCATAGTCGGCGCGGTCGCGAAGCCCCATGCCATAGCGCTCGCACAGCGCCTGGTCTGCCGCCGCGCCCTCCACGCTGCCGATCAGCCCCGCAAGGGCGGGGGCTTCTGCAAGGTCTTCAGCGATGACCTGCGCGCCGTGCCAGGTATAGCCGTCATTACAGGCGACCGCCGAACTCATGCCGGATGAGGACTCGCCGCCGCCACCCGCACTGGCAAGCGCCAGCGCGGTGAACACCGTCTCGTCACGGCGCTCTGCGGCGCGCACCAGCGCATGCAGCACGGCAGCAAGACCCGGATAGGTCTCCTGCTCGTACATCATCATGAAGGGCGCAAAGGCGATGGCCTGCCCGCCCATCACCACCTCTCCGCCGGGGAAGGTTTCGGTGTCCGACACGGTGACGGTGATCGGGTTTTCCTGCAGCGATGCCATCGCCGCAAAGGTGCGCGCCTCGAGATCAGGATAGGCCCGCGCGCACGCCGGATCGGCCTCACACGTGCGCACGATATTATCGAGCACACGCGCCGCCCAGCGATGGATGCGCATCAGGTTTTCAAGATCGTTGGGCACGATGGCATCGATCACCAGCGCGCGTATGCCCTCAGGGTCGATGCGGGTGAGCATCTGGCCCAGATGCGAGCCATAGGAAATGCCCCACACATTCCATTGTTCAAAGCCCAGAGCCTCGCGAAGCACGCGCACATCGCGCGCATTCTCCACCGTATTATAGGCGGCCAGATCAACGCCTTCGGCGCGCGCCCGGTCAAAGCAGCGCGCCAGCCTGCGCCGGGCGAACTCTTCCTGTTCGGCGAGCGTCCGCCC
>CAZCEG010000166.1:0-5582 GCA_964497275.1 uncultured Oceanicaulis sp. | reverse complement strand
CCCTTCGGCGCGGGCGCGCAGGGCGGTCGCTTCAGCGGCCAGCGCAAGGCCTGTCGCGTGGACATATTGCATGATCTGGAAGACGGCCTCGCCATCGCCTGCCTCATAGGCGACATCGAGCGCCCGGCGGAAGGCGCGCTGGCGGGCGCGGGCGGCATCACGCGCACCATCAAGATCAGCCAGATCAAGCTCGCGGCCAAGCGCGGCGACGGCGGTGTTGACGCTGCGCGGGACAAGCTGGCGATGCTCACCGGCAAGGCTTTCTATCCAGGCCCTGTCGATGGCCAGCATCCGGCGGCGGACATGACCTTCGGGCAGATAGTCTCCCGCCAGCCGGTCTGCGTCCGCGATATGCTGGCGGGCCATATTGAAGTTGCCCGCCTCGGCCTCCAGTGCTGCGAGCTCTGTGTAGACCCGCACCCGGTCAAGCCCCACCGTGCCTGCCGCGTTGAAGACCGACAGGGCGTTTTCCCATTCGGCAAGCGCGGCCTCTGTATCGCCCAGCGCGAAGGCGGCGTCGGCCGCGTTCATCTCCATGCGCGCGGCTTCCACAGAGCCTTCGCCGGAGGCGGCGCGGTAAATGTCGCGCGCGGCAATGAAGAGCGGGCGGGCCTCGGCGGCGCGCCCTTGCGCATAGAGCGATACGCCGAGATTGTTCAGCGTGTCGGCAAGCTGCGGATTGGTGTCACCCAGCGACGCACGGCGCGATTCCAGAAGACGGCGCAGCAGCGGCTCTGCCGCCTCATACCGCCCCCAGGCATTGAGCGCGCCGGCATAGTTGGACTGGGCAAAATCGATGAAGGGGTGACCGGCTGGCAGGGCTGCTTCCAGTGCCTCCGCGCCTTCGCGGGACAGCTCGGCAGCTTCCTCGTGGCGATAGGCGCGCGTCAGGATCGCGGCGAGGCTGACCCGCGTCATCGCAATGAACGGATGGCCCGGCTCCAGCACCGCTTCACGGATGACAAGAGACCGCTCCACCAGCGATATCGCCTCGTCCAGCTCGCCGCGCGCATTCAGGATCGAGCCCAGCTCGAAATAGGAGCGCGCCACCTGCACATGCTCTTCAGGATAAAGCTGCAGGCGGACCTCCAGCACTTCGCGCTGGGTGGCCTCGGCTTCATCAAGCCTGCCAAGCGTGCCGAGGATGGAGGCGACATTGCCGAGTGATTGTTCCAGCGGGACGAGATAGTCCGGCCCCGCAGCGGCAAACACGTCCGCTGCCTGCTGGAACCAGACCAGCGCCGTCTCCCGTCCGCCTGCGTAGAAATCGGCCGAGCCGAGCTGGTTGGCGAGCTCTGCCATCTCGGTTTCCGGCACGCCTTCCAGTGCGCTCGCCGCATCCCACACCGCCTGCCAGGCCGCGCGGGCAGCGGGCGGATCGGATTCCATCTCGATGCCTTCTGCCGCCTCGATCAGCGCACGGACGGTCTCGTCGGTAATGCTGGCAGCGACAGGCGGGCTTTCGTCCTGCGCAAAGGCTGGCGCGCTCATCGCCAGTATCAGCGCCGCCAGCCAAGATCTGATCCCCGCACCCCGCATCACCCGTCTCCCCCAACGCGCCGTCTGGTTATCGGCATGATTACCGCTCTGTAGCGGACTGGCAAACATTCAGATGGTCCTCAAACAGCTTACATTTCCCGACAGGTGGAGGCTGAAGGCCCCTGAGCTTGTCCCCTCCTGCTTGCCGCGATGATAGGCTTGGAGCAGTGTTACCTCAGATGAACAGGCGGAGCGGGCGCATGCGGGTTCTCAAATACGTGGCAGGGGTGCTGGCAGGGGCGCTGGCCGCCACGCTTTCAGCGGGAAGCGCATATGCGCAATCGTGCGAGCAGGCACCGGTGGATGCCTTTGAGCTGGATTTTGCCGAACTGGAGCTGAATCGCGAAGAACAGATCGCCTTCTGGTTCGATCTGGCCGATCTGCGCGCCCGTTGCGCCGACATTGCCGGGGCGCGCGCGGCCTATGATCAGGCCCGCGCCCTTATCGCCGCCACGCCTGATGCCGTCAGCGGCGCGTGGGCGCATGGCCTCGTGGCACAGGCCCGCTTTGAAGCCGCTGAAGGCGCCTTCGACCGCGCGCGCGACACGCTGGACGAGGCCGATGCGGTGCTCGTTGCCGCCGGGGCGACCCGGGCGCGCGATTTTCTTTCCATCGCCGAAGCCTTTGTGGAGGGGGAGCGCCTCGCAGCCGGGGCAGGCGCGCCGAACGCGCTTTCCGAGATGGAGGTCCAGCTTGCCGAACTGGCCGAGCGGGCAGCGCGCGAGGATGCCGATTTCCTGGTGCGCGATCCGGCCGCATCCGCCGACGCCGACCACATCATCGTCCCGGTCTTCTATGGGACCAA
The DNA here is from genome assembly GCA_964497275.1 of uncultured Oceanicaulis sp. Taxonomy (GTDB): domain Bacteria; phylum Pseudomonadota; class Alphaproteobacteria; order Caulobacterales; family Maricaulaceae; genus Glycocaulis. The sequence continues at coordinate 3,238 of CAZCEG010000166.1, read as the reverse complement.
CCGGGCGCGTACCGGGTCTGATGACCCCAATATCTTCTACGGGCCGGACAGGGCAGACCTTGATCTTGGCGTGGTGACGGTCTCGGTGCCGCGCAATCGCGAGCTGGGTTCGATCCCGCGGCGGGACCGCTATCCGGGTGACCTTGATGGCTATCGCGCCGATTATTTCATCATCGACCGGGTGGAGCCCTTCGCCAACGATTATGCCTTCACCGATGCTCTGGGGCAGGCGATGGACGGGTCGGAACGCCGCGAGCTCTTCCTCTTCATCCACGGCTACAACACCGATTTTCGTGGAGCCGCAGAGCGCGCAGCGCAGCTGGCTGTCGATCTGGAGATTGATGGCGTGCCTGCGCTCTATTCCTGGCCGTCGCGCGGTTCGCTTCTGGGCTATTTCGCTGACGGGCGCGAAGTGACGGACGAGAATATCCGCGATCTGGAGGCCTTCATCTTCCTGCTGATGAACGGGGCCGGGGCGGACCGTATCCACATCGTTGCCCACTCCATGGGCAACCGGTTTCTGGTCGAGGCGCTGGCAAGGCTGGCGCAGACCTATCCGAGCCCGCCCGAGCCTTTGTTCGATCAGGTGGTCTGGGCCTCGCCAGATGTTGATGCGGCGCATTTCATGGAGCGCCTGCCCGCCTTGCGCCATCTGGCTGACGGCATGACGCTCTATGCGTCCAGCCGCGACCGGGCACTTCTGCTGTCACGCCGCATCAATGGCGGCAATCCGCGCGCAGGCGATTCCAGCCCGCCTTACCCTGTGGTCGTGGAAGGTCTCAGCACGGTCGACACCACGCTGGCGGGCGGGCGCGGGCTTGGCCATTCGGACTATGCCGGGCCTGCGCTCGATGATTTCCGCGCACTGATCTGGCTGTCCTTAAGCCCGGAAGAGCGCTGCATCCTGCACACCAATACCGGCCAGTTCGGCCAGTTCTACGCGGTCAATCCGACAAGCGGTGCCAATTGCGAGCCGGAGGTGTTCAAATACTCGATCACCGCCCTGCGCCGGGCGGGCGAGGAGGACGCGATAGAGGTGCTGGCTTCGCAGGACGCGCGCTCAAGCCCCTTCCTTGCGACCCGGTTTGACGAGGTGCGCTCCCTGATCACCCTGCTGACGGGCGGCGGGCGGTAAGATTTTTTCTGCGTGCTTCGAGACGCCGCTATCGCGGCTCCTCAGCATGAGGGGAGCTGGTGAAATTGGCCCTCATCCTGAGGGCGAACGTCAGTGAGCGTCTCGAAGGACGAGGGCCAAGCCTCCGTCACTCCGCGGGGCGGTTCTGCCCCACCAGCACGAAGGGGGCCCACATGGCAGGGTGGGCAAATTCCGGATCGTCCATCATGGACAGCATGGAACGGCGCAGCGCTTCGGCGCGGCCCGCTTGCGGGTTCTCATTCATGGCCGAGAGCGTGCCGGTCGTCAGGCGGCGCGCCGCCGCATCGTCCACCACCCAGTGCGAGACCAGAAGCGCGCGCGCCCCTGCATAGAAGAAGGCGCTGGCAAGCCCTGAGAGGCTTTCTGCGCCAGCCCCGCCGGGCGCTGCCGTGTTGCAGGCAGACAGGATCACCCAGTCGGCATCGAGCGTCAGATCGCGCGCGATTTCAGAGGCCGTCAGAAGGCCATCATCGAGATCGCTGGCTTCGGCAGGCGGGGTGAGAACGAGCGCAGGTTCGGTGAGGCCCGGCAGCTCGTCGGCGATGAGGCCGTGGGTCGCAAACGTGATCACCCTGCGGTTGGAAAGGTCTGTCATCGTGCGCAATTGCGTTTCGGTGGCGGCATCACCGACCAGCAGGTCGCTATCTGCGCGCGCGCCAAACGCCTCCGCCAGCGCTACCAGCTCAGGCCGGGTGTTGGGCAGGGCAGAGAGGCTGCGCACGGCGTCCACATCGGCGAGGAACACCCCGTCCGTATTGGCGCTGGCCCCGAACACGCCGCGCGTGGCCCCGCCGCGATTGGCCGAACCGCCGGGGCGGGCGGCGCGCTCGCAGCCTGCCCCTGCGCGTGTGCCGATGCAGGGATCGCCCACGCCAAGGAAAGCCCCCGATGCGCGGCTTGCCCCGAAGCGCGAAAGCGAGCGCAGAGAGGAGGGCGAGGGCAGCACCGTCATCGCAAAGCGGCGCGCGAGCCAGGGCGTGGAACGCAGCGCGTCCGTGTCGGTGTCAGCCCCTTGTGGCGCTTCGGTGACCAACAGGCCCAGAGGCAGGCTGGAGAGTGCCCCCGATGGCACAGCATAGACATGGGTCTTGCCGCTAAGGCGCGCTTCCACAGGGGCCAATAGCTGCTGGTAGAGGCGGTAGGCCGCTGCACGGTCAAAGACCGGCAGATTGCCAACCGCAGAGGCGGTCTGCACCGAGACAGCGTTCCACGGCCCCCGCCCATGATCGAGATCGAGCCCGGCGCGCAGCACGCTTACCGCCTCTGACAATTCGCCAGCAGTCACCTCGATGCGGGCCCAGTCAATGCCCTCGCGGTCAATGACAAACACGAAGCTCGATCGTTCGCCGGCAAGGATCAGCAAGAGCGCCTCGTCTGCGCCGAGGAGGGCCTGGGTTGCTTCTACGGTGAGGGGGGTGGGGCTCGTCAGGTCCACATAGTCAGGAAAGTCCTGCGCCAGCGTGGCGTCGATCTCGCCAAGGCGCGCGGTCGCGGCATCGAGACGGGTGCGCGCTGTTGTGGTGGCGGCCTCGCGCGAGGCCGCATCAGAAAGGCCAAGCGCCTCATAGAGGCTGCGCTCGGCTGCGGCGCGCTGCTCGCTGACCCTGCGGCGTTCGGCCACGATCAGGCCCAGCGCGTCATCGCTGGAGGCAAAGCGTGCGCCGACCTGGGAGAGAGCTTCAGCCGCCGAGGTCTGGATCGCCCACTGGGCGGCCCAATAGCCCTCCGCGCGCAGGCATTCATAGCTCATCGCGCCTTCAGCGCAGGCGGTGGAGCCTTGTGCGTGCGCGGCGCCGGAGAGCGCGCACACAGTCAGGGCGGTGGAGGCGAGAAGTATGCGGGCAAGGCGGGTCAGCATTGTCATGGCCGATCTCCGGGATTGGCGGCGGCCCATGCGGCCTCCACGTGCAGGGTGAAGAGGGCTTGCGGCTCTCCGGCATTCTGGATGGCGCGCTGCCTGACCGTGCCGTCTCCGCCCGAGGCGAGATACTGGTCGAGATTGGCGCTCAGGATGCGCGCGCCGCGAAGGATGGTCTGTGTGTCGCCTGTGTTTGCAAGGGCGTGACCGACCAGCCAGGTATG
>CAZCEG010000165.1:0-5606 GCA_964497275.1 uncultured Oceanicaulis sp. | reverse complement strand
CGTAGCTGTCGACCGTTTCGGGGTCATAGCCGTTGACGGTATCAGGCGTGAAAATGGCATCGCCGCGCATGTCGAAACCGCCGGACTTGAAGCCCTGGCTGAACGACACATAGCCCGTCAGATCCTCATTGAGATCGTAGGACAGAGAGATGCGCGGGGTGAACTGGCTGTAGTCGCGGGTGTTGGTGTAGTCGGTGCGGACCAGAAGCGGGGTCGCTGCGGCACCACCGGTAAGCGGCGTCCGGCCAGCCCCCAGATAGTTGGCGCGGAACACCGTGCCGGTCTTCTCGTCCTGTGTGTAGCGGGCACCCACAGACAGGCGGAGCCGCTCGGTCAGGTCAAAGTTCACGTCGGCAAACACGGCGTAGCTGGTTGTTTCGACCGAGCCGCCCGTGCCGATCGCGATGCCTAGCGCGCCCAGCACCGTGTCAAACGCGCCTTCTGCCGTGCCATCGAGATAGTAGAAACCGGCGACACCCTGCATGCGGCCAGTGTCAAACAGGAGCTGGAATTCCTGTGTGAACTGCTCGTCGGCATAGAAGGCAGGGATGTCGAGGATCGGACCGGGTGCGTTGTCAAAGTCGATGACGGTATCGGTATAGCCCTCACGGCGCGCCGTGATCGAGCGCAGCGTGATGACGTCATTGACGCGCCATTCACCGGTGAAGGACAGGCCCTCGGTTTCCACCGAGTTGTCATCGCCAAGACCAGCGCGGGTGTCATAGACGTTCGGCAGCACTTCCGAGCCCGGAGCGGCACCCGCCACGAGGCGGTGGCCGTGACGCGGGTTGGAATCGTCATTCACCTGATCATAGGCCAGGCGGAAGAACAGGTTGTCGTTCGGCGTGAACTCGGCGCTCAGACGGAACGCAGTCACGTCCTTGTTGTAGTGCTCGGCGCCGGTCGTCAGGTTGGTGCCGAAACCGTCACGGGTGTAGCGGGCCAGCGAGCCACCGATGGCAAACTGGTCCGACAGCGGCAGGGCCACGGTGCCCACCGCATCGATCTGGTTATAGGAACCGACCGACAGACGGCCTTCTGCACGCGGCTCGGTGCCGAGACGGCGAGTCACATACTTGATCGCGCCGCCAATGGTGTTGCGGCCATAGAGCGTGCCTTGCGGGCCACGCAGAACCTCAATGCGCTCGATATCGAAGATGTCGAGCACGGCGCCTTGCGGACGGGCGACATAGATGTCGTCGACATAAAGGCCGACGCCCGGCTCAAAGCCCCAGAGCGGATCCTGCTGGCCGACGCCGCGGATGAAGCTGATCAGGGTGGAGTTGGAGCCGCGGGCAACCTGCACCGTGGCGTTCGGGGTCTGGGCCTGCAGGGCGGTGATATCCACCGCGCCGGTCTGCTCCAGACGGTCAGCGCTGAGCGCGGAGACCGCCACCGGCACCTCGCGCAGCGATTCCTCGCGGCGGCGGGCGGTCACGGTGATGATGTCGCGGCTCTCGCCCGAGGAAGCTGCCGCTTCCTGGCCGAACGCGGCGGGCGTCATCAACGCCAGCGGTGACACGCTGGCAAGCGCAGCGGCCACACCAAAGGTGCGCAATTTCGTTTTCATGGCTTTCCTCCCAATCAGTTCAGCCCGCGCTCCGTCCTTGTGCGGAGCGTCTCGACAACAAATACTTTCAACGTTGAATGAAATGTCAATCAGTATCACACTGCAAGTAACGAAACAGATCGGGAGTGAGGCGATGCCGCCACAGATAGCCGTCGACGCGCGCGGCAAACTGTCTAAGACTGCCGCCATGCAGACGCGCAAGAAATCCCGCCCGCAGAACCGCCGCGGAGAAAAGACCCGCGAAGCGTTGCTCGATGCGGCCGAAGCCCTGTTCGCCGAGACCGGCTTTCATGCCGTGACCGTGCGCCAGATTGCGCAGAGCGCAAGCGCGGATCCCGCTCTGGTGACCTATTATTTCGGCGGCAAGCGCGAGCTGTTTGATGCCGTGCTTTTGCGCCGGGCGACCGAACTCAACGCGATTCGCCTGAAGGAGCTGGAAGAGCTGGAAGCGAAGGCCGGCCCCGATGGCCCCAGCGTTGAGGAAATCATCAACGCTTTCACTCACCCGCTGCTGGACCGCACCGCCAATGGCGGGCCGGGCTGGAAAAGCTACTTTGCCCTGATCGGCCAGATCACCAACACGCCCGAATGGGGCGCATCGGTGATGAACAAGTATTTCGACCCCATCGTGATCCGCTTCCTGGATGCGCTCAAACACAAGATCCCCGACTGCTCGGAGGAGGACCTTTTCTGGAGCTATCACTTCCTGTCTGGCGCGCTGGTGCTGACCTTCGCCCAGACCGGACGGATCGACGTGCTCTCGAAGGGCTTGTGCAAATCCTCCGACATCGCAAGCGTACACGAGCGTATGCCGGGCTTCATCGCCGCAGGCATGCTGCACCTTCAGGAGCGCGCGCGGCAGAAGAAGGCAGCCGGATGATGACCGACTTCACCCAGCACTATTTCACCGCCTCTGACGGCAAGAAGATCGCGTTCCGCCGCTATGGCAACGGCCAGTCGGGCAAGCTTCCCGTCATGTGCCTGCACGGGCTGACCCGCAATAGCCGGGACTTTGAAGAGGTCGCGCCGGAGATCGCGGCGATGGGCCGGATGGTTATCGCGATTGATGTGCGCGGCCGTGGCCTGTCAGACCGGGGCACGCCGCCTGAGAGCTATAATCCGGCAACCTATGTCGGCGACGTTTCAGGCCTGCTGGCCGCTGAGGGCATCGAGCGCGTGATATCGGTTGGCACCTCGATGGGCGGCATCATTACCATGGCGATGGCCGCGGCAAGGCCGGGCCTGATCGCAGGCGCCGTCCTGAACGATATCGGGCCAGAGCTGGATCCGGCTGGCCTGAACCGGATTGCAGGCTATGTCGGGAACGCGCGGGGGCCGATGGCCAGCTGGGAAGAGGCCGCCGCAGCGGTCCGCGCCGTCAATGGTGAGGCCTTCCCGAAGGAAACCGGCGCAGATTTCTGGCTCGCCTTTGCCCGGCGCACGTGCCGCCAGCGCGAGGATGGGCTGATCGAGCTCGATTACGATCCTGCCATCGCTGAACCCTTCAAGCAGCCCGGCGGCGCCGCGCCTGCCGATATGTGGCCGCTTTTCGAGGCGCTTAAAGGCGTGCCGGTCCTTGGTATTCGCGGCGCGATCAGTGATCTGCTCTCGCCTGCGACCTTCAAGGCGATGGCGAGCCGCCATCCCCGCTTTACCGGCGTGGAAGTGCCTGATGTCGGCCATGCGCCGCTGCTCACCGAAGCTTCCGCCCGCGAGGCGATCCACACCTTCCTTCAACGGCTGGACTAGGACATACGCGCCATGCGCAACACGCTTCTGACCCTTCTTGGTGTTCTCATCCTGCTCGCGGTCGCGGCGATTGCCATTTTCGTATGGCTGACGCGGACGCCCGAACCTGCACCGCCGCCAGCACCGAGTGCCGGCGAATACCGCATCGAGGCGGCAGGCCTGAACTGGCGCGTGCGCGAGGATGGTAGCCCGGATGCGCCTGCAATCGTGCTCATGCACGGCTTTTCCCATTCGCTGGAAGGCTTTGATGCGTGGGCGGAAGGGCTGTCAGACGATTATCGCGTGATCCGCTTTGACCTGCCCGGCCACGGCGTGACCGGCCCACACCCGGATGGTGCCTATTCCAACGAAGCAACAACAGAGCAGGTCGCGGCGCTTCTCGATGCGCTGGCGCTGGACCGGTTCGTCATTGGCGGCAATTCGCTGGGCGGGCTGGTGGCGTGGCGCTATGCGGCGGCGCATCCTGACCGTGTGGCAGGGCTCGTGCTTGTCAGCCCCGGCGGGTATTCGATCAATAATGTCGGTGACACGCCGCAGGAAGCGCCCCTACCCGTCCAGATGTTCCTGCGCATGGCCCCTGATGCCGGCATCCAGCTGGCGACACAGGCGCTTTACGGCGATCCGGAGCGTCTGAGCGAGGCGCGTGTGGCCGAGATCGGGCAGATGATGCGCCAGCCCGGCATTGGCGACGCGCTGGTGGCACGTATCAGCCAGTTCACCCTGCCCGATCCTGAGCCGGTGCTGGCCACTATCGAGGCCCCTGCCCTGATCCTCTGGGGCAATCAGGACCGCATGATCCCGGCTGACCATGGGCCGCGCTTCGTCGCCGCCATGCCGGATGCCCGTCTCGTCACCTATGAGGGTGTCGGCCATATCGCCATGGAAGAGATACCCGGCCAGAGCCTGGCGGACGTGCGCACTTTCCTGAGCGAGATCGGCTGGAACTAGCGAGCCTGTTTCGTGAACACCGCCGCGCACTCAAGGTGTGCGGTGTGGACAAACTGGTCGACCGGCGTGACCGGCCCCATGCGATAGCCTGCACGGATCAGGATGGCCGCATCGCGCGCGAAGGTGGACGGATTGCAGCTGATCGACACGATCACGGGCACGCCGGACCCCGCCAGCTGCTTCATCTGGGTCTTCGCGCCCGCACGCGGCGGATCGACAACGACCATGCTCGCGCCTTCCAGCTCACGGATTGAAAGCGGCTCCAGAGCGAGGTCGCGCTGCAGGACCGTCACCGGCTTCAGGCCTGGCGTGCGCCGGGCAGCATGGTCGAGGGCAGCCAGTGGAGCCGCCTCCCCCTCCACGGCCCGCACAGGCGCCAGAGACGCCATCCGCAGCGCGAACGCGCCCGAACCTGCATAAAGGTCGATAACACCCCTGACGGGCTTCTGGGCGGTTTTCAGCGCGCTTTTGAGCGCGTCCATGACAATGCCCGCCAGCGCCGTCTCGCCTGCCTCTGTCGCCTGCAGGAAGCCCGCAGGTGGAGGCGCGACCTCGACACTGCCAAACCGCACCACGGGCGGGGTCGCTTCGGCGATGAGTTCGGCATTGATCGTCAGGCGCGTCCAGCCTTCGCGCGATACTAGCATGCCGCCCGTCAGACGGTCATCGAGCGTCACTGCACCCTTGCGGGCTACGTGCACATCAAGGCCCGCCGCCGTAGCGGTGACAGACAGGGTCGCCGTATCCGCCTTCGCGCTGAGTACCGCCATTGCCAGCTCACGCAAGGAGGCAAAGGCCGCGCGGATGCGCGGCTCGGCCACGGGACAATCATTGGCGTCGGCGATGCGTTCGCCCGCGCGCTCCATGAAGCCCAGCAGCAGGCGATTACCCATCTTGCGGGCATGCAGGCTGACGCGCCTGCGGCCTGATCCACCTGCATCAACAAGGTCCAGCACCTCGGCCCTGATCGCCTCGCGCTCCAGCGCCTCCACCACGAGATTGCGCTTCCAGCGGCGATACGCTTCACCCTGCCAGTGCTGCAGCGAGCAGCCACCGCAGACATCAGCGACGGAACAGAACGGTTCGACACGTTCTTCAGATGTGGACAGCCTCTCGATCAGGCGTCCGCGCTCACCGCTCGCCGCAATCCGGGCGGTCTCGCCGGGCAGCAGCCCCGGCACGAACACGCTCCCGCCGCCTTCGGCCGGGGAGCATATGGCATCGCCGCGCGTCCACCGGCACCGGTGCGCGAAATTGCCGTCACCGCCCGGGCCATTGGCGCGCGCGGCGATACGCTTCACCCTGCCAGTGCTGCAGCGAGCAGCCACCGCAGACATCA
>CAZCEG010000164.1:0-5618 GCA_964497275.1 uncultured Oceanicaulis sp. | reverse complement strand
GACTTCCGGCACTTCCTGCGCGAACAGGGCGGCCATGAAGTCCGGATGGGCGCGCGACAGGAAAATCTGCGGACCACGCACTTCAGGGCGCACGTCATAGATGAAGGCGCGCACGCGGTCATTGGGCATCAGGGATTCGCGCGGAATGGAATCGTTGCGGCGGATAATGCCTTCGGCCTTGCCCAGATCGATGATGGCATTGCCATATTCGACGCGCTTGACGACACCGTTGATGATCTCGCCGATGCGGTCCTTGTACTCTTCGTACTGACGCTCACGCTCGGCTTCGCGCACTTTCTGCGTGATCACCTGCTTGGCCGTCTGCGAGGCAACACGGCCAAATTCGATCGGCGGCAGCTCTTCTTCAAACACCGTGCCGATCTCGGCTTTGGGGTCCATCTTTTTCGCTTCAGCCAGCGTGATCTGCTGGGAGTCGTTTTCCACCTCTTCCACGACCGTGGTGTGGCGCGTCAGGCGCATCTCGCCGGTCTTGGGGTGGATCGAGCAGCGGATATCAAGCTCGCTGCCATAGCGCGAGCGGGCCGCCTTCTGGATGGCTTCCTCGATAGCGGCGAGCACCAGCGGCTCGTCAATCATCTTTTCCTGCGCAACAGCGCGGGCAATCTGCAGAAGTTCCAGCCTGTTGGCGCTGACCCCGATGGCCATGATTGGGTATCCTGTTATCTGTTGGTCAAGATTTGGGTTGGGTGTTGTCAGTCGTTTCGGTTTCGTCCGGAGCGGTGTCGGCACCTTCGGTCCAGACAGGGGCCTGACCGCCGCGTCCTTTGAGGGACTCGGCAATCAGCGCGTCGGTCAGGATCAGGCGGGCATCGCCAATCCATTCAAACGGCAGGAGAGCGGTTTCTTCCTCGCCCTCAAGGTCGATGAGCACGTTCTCGCCTTCAATGCCGGCCAGAATGCCGCGAAAGCGCTTGCGGCCCTCCACCAGGCGATCAAGCTCGATCTTGGCTTCAAAGCCTTCCCAGCGCGCAAAGTGAGACAGCGCAGTCAACGGCCGGTCAATGCCGGGCGAGGAGACCTCCAGCGTATACTCGCCAGAGATCGGATCGGCAGCCTCGAGCACTTCAGACAGGGCGCGCGACAGTTTTGCGCAGTCTTCCACATCCATCGTGCCATCAGCCTTCTCCGCCATGATCTGCACGATCTGGCGGCGGCCGCCCTGTACCCGGATCCGCACGATCTCATAGCCAAGCTCGCCAGCCAGCGGCTCGGCCAGTGCCATGATCATCTCGTCCTGTGCGGTACGGGTCTTCAAACGGGGCTCCAAGCAAGCAATGAAAAAGGCGGCCCCCGGTAGAGAGCCGCCCGATAGTGCCATCCGGCACATCGAACCTGTTGGACGGGTATATACGCCCGTGAAGCGCCAAATGCAACGGGGCAGGGGAAGCGACCTGACCAAAGTTTAACCCCCGCGCCCGCCGCACTGCGATAGCTTCGCCGTGCAAGAGGGGAGAATGACCATGCTACAGGCGCTGACCACCGCACTTCTGGCGTTAACGTCGCCAACGGACGCGCCGCAGGTCTTCGACGCGCTGGACGCGGATGCCCGCACGCGCCTTCAGGCCTGTGCCATAGACGCCGAACAGCTGGACACCCTGCTGGCCCTGCAAGCGCGCGCCTTCGATCAGGACTTTTCCGGCGGCTGGCGCCCCTATGGCAACGATCCGGACTGCCAACGGGCCGCCGCCGACCTGATTATCGCCTATATCGACCATTCTCCCCATTACGACCAGCAATCGCACGCCATCATTCGCTGGCACGCCGGACAGATGCTGGCAACGGCAGACGAACGAGGGTTGGCGGTGGAGTATCTCGACAGCGCCCGTGGTCAGGACGCGGTTTGGAATCTCTATGTCGATGCGACCATCGCCTTCCTGCGGCGCGACCGCGAAGCGGCAGAGGCGGCACGGGCGGCGCTAGCGAGTGAATTACCGAGCGAGGAGGAAATGGAGGCGCGGCGCCAGTTCCTAATGAGCAATCCGCGCATTAGAGTGCCGGACGGATTTGTGGAGCGCCCGCACAACCTCGACGTGGTCGACCGGCTGCTGGAGTGTTGGGACCACCCCTATTCACGCGCCTATGGCGGGTGCTGAAAGTCAGGGTGTTCCGGCTCGCAATACCGGTTGACCGCTCGCCCCGGAATATGGCGCATTTGCCGTCATGGCCCTTCGTGTCTTTGCCGCCCTGCCCATACCTGAGGAAATCGCCGAGCGGGTGACGCCGCTACTGAAGGGCGTGCCCGGCGCGAAATGGCGCCCGGAGGAGAATTTTCACATCACGCTCGCCTTTTACGGCGAGTGGCCAGAAGACATGATCGCCGAGCTGGATCACGAGCTGTCGCTGATCCGCATTTCCCCGTTTGAGCTGCGCCTTAAAGGCACAGGCCATTTCGGCAAGGCAAACCCCTCCCAGCTCTGGCTCGGAGTGGAGGGCGGCGAGCCTCTGGAGCGCCTTGCCCGCCAGTGTCATCGCGCAGGGGTGAAGGCGGGCATGGAGATGGAAAAGCGCAATTACACGCCGCACCTGACGGTCGCGTATCTCAACATGGCCGAAGTGGTGCGGGTGCAGAAATTCCAGGAGCGGCTGAATTTGTGGAAGTCCGAACCCTTCCTCGCCGACCGCTTCCACCTTTATTCCAGCCATGCGCGCGGGCACGGACCCAATGCCTACGAGACCGAGGCGGAATATCCGCTGATGGGGTGAGCCCCATCTATACCCTTTGCAGCAAGCCCTTCACGCCCTTCTCGATCAGATCGAGCGCATGTTCGAAGGCTTTCTCGTCGCCATAATAGGGATCAGGCACGTCCTTGCCCGCCATGCCCACCGACCAGTCCATGAGGAGCGACACGGGGCGTTCAGGCAGGCGGCGCACGTCGCGCGCGGTGACAAGCCACCTCTTGTGCCCGCCATCAAGCCCGATCACGTGGTCGAAGCGGGAGAAATCCTCATCGCTGACGGCGCGGGCGCGCTGGTCGGCAATATCATAGCCGCGCTTTGCCGCCACCGCGATGGCGCGGGGGTCGGGTGCCTCGCCGGCATGCCAGTCGCCCGTGCCGGCGGAATCAAACATCATCGCCTTGCTGTGCCGGGCCGCCATCGCCTCGGCCACGCCCTGCGCCATGGGCGAGCGACAGATATTGCCCGTACAGACAAACAGCACAGAAACGACACGCCGGTTCATCAATACCCCCTCATAAGCGCCGAAGCCCGGCCATAAGGTATCGCCTGAACCCGTTATGGCCATCACAGCCATAAAACGGGGTTAAGAGCGCGCTAACCGCCCGCTTTCGCCCGTCCGGCGATCAGCTCGTCCACCACGCCCGGGTCTGCCAGCGTCGAGGTGTCGCCGAGCGAGGACAGCTCGTTTTCGGCGATCTTGCGCAGGATCCGCCGCATGATCTTGCCCGACCGCGTCTTGGGCAGGCCGGGGGTGAACTGGATCACATCAGGGCTCGCCACCGGGCCGATTTCCTTGCGGACCTGATCTTTGAGCGCCTTTTCAAGCGCGCCGCTGGCCTCAATGCCCGCTTTCAGCGTCACATAGCACCATACGCCCTGACCCTTGATGTCGTGCGGATAGCCGACGACGGCGGCCTCTGCGACATCCGGGTGAAGCACCAGCGCGCTTTCGATCTCGGCCGTGCCCAGCCTGTGACCGGATACGTTCAGCACGTCATCCACCCGGCCTGTGATCCACCAGTAGCCGTCCGTATCACGCCGCGCGCCATCGCCAGTGAAATAATAGCCGGGATATGTGGAAAAATACGTGTCGAAGAAGCGCTGATGGTCGCCATAAACGGTGCGCATCTGGCCCGGCCATGAGCCGGTCAGTACCAGATTGCCTTCCGCCGGGCCGCTATCGGGCAGACGCTTGCCTTCATTATCGACCAGAGCGGGCTGGATACCGAACATGGGAAAGCTCGCCGAGCCGGGTTTCAGACCATGGGCACCGGGCAGAGGCGTGATGAGATGGCCGCCGGTTTCGGTCTGCCACCACGTATCGACAACAGGGCATCGCGCCTCGCCCACCACCTCATGATACCAGCGCCAGGCTTCGGGATTGATGGGTTCGCCGACCGTGCCGAGCAGGCGCAGAGACGAACGGTCGTACGCAGTCACGGGCTCATCGCCAAGCCGCATCAGCGCGCGGATCGCAGTAGGGGCGGTATAGAACACGGTAACCTGATGTTTTTCAACGACCTGCCAGAAACGCGACGCATCCGGCCAGGTGGGTATGCCCTCAAACATCAGGCTGGTAGCGCCGTTCGAAAGCGGCCCATAGACGATATAGGAGTGGCCCGTCACCCAGCCGATATCGGCCGTGCACCAGAAGATATCGTCTTCCTTCGCATCAAAGGTGAGGGCATGGGTCATGTTGGCCCAGAGCAGATACCCGCCTGTCGTGTGGAGCACGCCCTTGGGCTTTCCGGTGGAACCGGACGTGTAGAGGATGAAGAGCGGGTCTTCGGCGTCCATCGGCTCTGGCGGGCAGTGCGCGTCCACCTGCAGGGAAAGCTCGTGATACCAGTGATCGCGGCCTTCCTCCCAGTGCACCTGCGCCCCTGTATGCTTCACACACAGCACGGCCTTCACGCCCGGCGCGGTTTTCAGCGCCGCATCGACGTTATCTTTGAGGGGCACGGCCCGGCCGCCGCGCACGCCCTGATCTGCCGTGATGACGAAGCTGCTCTCGCAATCATTGATGCGCCCTGACAGGGCTTCGGGCGAAAAGCCGCCAAACACCACAGAATGGACAGCGCCAATGCGGGTGCAGGCGAGCATCGCAAAGGCGGCCTGCGGGATCATCGGCATATAGAGCGTGACCCGGTCACCCTTCTGTACGCCAAGTTTCTTCAGCACATTGGCAAAGCGGCACACATGGTCATGCAATTGCCGGTAGGTGATGGCGTGGTGGTGGGCGGGGTGGTCCCCCTCCCAGATCAGGGCGGGCTTGTTCGCGCGGGTTTCCAGATGCCGGTCAATGCAGTTGACGGAGACATTGAGCACCCCGTCCTCGAACCAGCGAATCCGGAAATCGTCTTTGTCGAAGGAGACGTCCGAGATCTTTTCTGGCCGCTTTATCCAGTCGATCCGCCCCAACTCCTCGCGCCAGAACGCTTCCGGCTCCTCGATGGAGCGCTTGTACTGGGATGCGTAGCGCTCAGCGTTCATGGACGATCCGGCAAAGCTTGCCGGAACCGGAATGATCTCGTCGGACATGCAGCTCTTGCTCCTCAAAAGCGCCTGATCGGTCGCTTGCGAGCTTGAACGAAGGGTGCGGGGCCGCGCAAGCGATGAGCCCATCTTGTCCTGTGCCAGTCAATTCCAGCTTGTGCGGAGCTTGCCTGCAAGTAATATCCATCCGGGCATGGAGGCGGGCAATGCATATAGTCATGGCGATACTGGGCGTTCTGGGAACGGCAGCCTTCATTGTCTGGCGGATTCATATCGCGTCGCAGGCGGCCCGCGACCTTGCAGACCTAGCCGGAGAAGCGGCCAATCTGCCCCGCAAGATGCGGTTCCGCTCCAAGGCGAAGCGGCGCGCCGTCGTGACCATTGATGATCCGCGCGAGGCCGCTGCCGTTCTGATCTTCGGT
>CAZCEG010000163.1:0-5625 GCA_964497275.1 uncultured Oceanicaulis sp. | reverse complement strand
AGCAGGCAGAACAGGCAACGAAGGACCGCCGTCCGGATCTCTGGGCGAGATATCAGCGGCGGGATGGAGAGACGAGATGAACCTCATTCAGAAGCTCGAGCAGGAAGAAGCCACGCGCGTTCTTGGCGAGAAAGTGCTCCCGGAATTTTCCGCCGGTGACACGCTGATCGTCGGCGTGCGCATCCGCGAAGGCGAGCGCGAGCGCGTCCAGCGCTTTGAAGGCGTCTGCATCGCGCGCTCAGGCGGCGGGCTCAATGAGAGCTTCACCGTGCGCAAGATCTCCTTTGGCGAAGGCGTCGAGCGCGTATTCCCGCTCTACTCGCCGCTGATCGACAGCATCGAGGTGAAGCGCAAGGGCCATGTGCGCCGCGCCAAGCTGTACTATCTGCGCGACCGCCGCGGCAGATCTGCCCGTATCGCCGAGCGCACCTCGGGTCACGGCATCGAAAACCGCGACAGCGAGTAGAGCATTTTCAGCAAAAGTGGGGACCGGTTTTGCGGTTCGAAAATGCGACCACTTAAAAGCTGACCTTCGTCCGGTTTCATCGCCGGACATGAAAACGCCCGCCGGAACCGGCGGGCGTTTTTGCATTCTGGCCCTGGCCCCTGCTTATTTCGGGGGCATGCGTGCGCCGGCATCAAGGCGGACACATTCGGCGTTGATATAGTCATTGCCGACCATGAAGGCGACGAGATCGGCGTATTCGGCCGGCGTGCCAAAGCGCTGCGGGAACTGAAGGTGGCTCGCGAGGTTCACTTTCACCTCGGGCGGCATCTGTTGGTAGATCGGGGTCTCGAAGAAGCCCGGCAGGATGGTGTTCACGCGGATGCCTTCACGGGCAAGGTCACGCGCCATGGGCAGCGTCATGCCGTAAATGCCGCCCTTGGAGGCCGAATACGCGACCTGCCCGATCTGGCCATCCTGCGCAGCGACGGAAGCGGTGTGGATGATGACGCCGCGGCCCGAAGCATCCGGGTCCAGCGTCAGCATGCCTTCAGCGGCCAGAACTGCGCAGTTGAACGAGCCGATGAGGTTGATGTTCACGACGAGCGCGAACTTGTCGAGCGCGTGGCCGACAATCTCGCCCGAGGACGAACGGCGCGCGGTCTTTTCCGCCCAGCCAATCCCGGCGCAGTTCACGAGGATACGCTCCTGACCATTGGCGGCGCGCGCCTTTTCAAAGCCCGCCTTTACGCTGGCCACGTCCGCGACGTTTACCTGCGCGAACACGCCGCCAAGTTCCTTGGCCAGCGCTTCCCCGCGCTCGGCATTGAGATCGAAGATCGCGACCTTGCACCCTTCAGCTGCCAGACGCCGGGCCGTGCCCTCGCCCAGACCCGATGCCCCGCCGGTAATGATCGCGCTTGCGCCCTTGAACTGCATGAAAATGCCTCCCCTGTTGAGGTGTGTGTGAAGAAGGCGGGCCTCGGTCATGAAGCTGCCTGTCAGCTACCGCAATAGCGCCTGACGGCTTGGGAGGAAAGCGCCCCGATGCTATGAGCCCTTGCAGACACACATATTTCAAGCCCGGAGCCGCCCATGAGCACCAGACCTGTCGCCCTTGTCCTGCATGGCGGAGCCGGTGTGCTCGCCGAGCGATCCTACGACCGCGAGATCGCCCATCTTGAAGAACTGGCCAAAGAGGGCCGGGACAGGCTGGCGCGCGGGGACAGGGCTGTCGACATCGCCGTGACGCTGGTGCGCGCGATGGAGGAAAGCGGGCTCTATGTGGCGGGCAAAGGCGCTTCGCCCAACACGGCAGGGCGCTATGAGCTCGATGCCTCAATCATGGAAGGCCCGGACAGGCGCGCAGGCGCGGTTGCCGCGCTGGAAGGCTTTGTCTCCCCCATCGAGGCCGCGCGCGTGGTGATGGACGTGACCCCGCACGTGCTGATCGCGGGCGCGGGCGCGGCTGACATCGCCCGCTCCCACGGCGTGGAAGAGATCACCGCGCCGGAGAGCTATTACACACCCGCCGCCGTCGCCGATGACCGCGAGATCGCAACTGGCACGGTGGGCTGCGTGGTGCTGGACGGCGAGGGCCATCTGTGCGCCGCCACCTCCACCGGCGGTACGCTGCGCAAGCGCTGGGGCCGGGTGGGCGATACGCCGATCATCGGCTCTGGCACATGGGCCGATGCGCGCGTCGCCGTCTCCTGCACCGGTCAGGGCGAGTTCTTCATGCGCGCCAATGCGGCCGCCGATGTGTCGGCCCGCATCCGCTATCTCGGCGCCAGCCTCGATCAGGCGGTGCGCGGGGTTCTCGAAGACATTGCCGCGCTCGGCGGGGATGGCGGCATCATCGCGGTGGACAGCTTTGGCAAGGTCAGCGCGCGGTATAACTCGCAAGGCATGAAGCACGCGATTGTTCACGCGGATGGAACGATCACCGCCGGGGTGAGGTGAGCGCAGTCCAGAGCGCGGCCATCGCCTCGCCCGTGCCGGATAGGCCGCCCAGAAGGCCCATAAGCGCCTCTGGAGAGCGTTTCTCCGCGAGGTCTCGCAGGAGAGCCGGACGGGCGAAAACCCGCTCCAGCGTCCACAGGGCGGCGCTGCGGGCCATCCAGCCTTGCGCCATCAATCCCGGAACGGCGCGCCCGTCCTGCAAGGCGGCTGCCGCCTCGCTCGCCCAGTGCATGGCCCGGCGTGCATCACGCCCGGCTGCACGCACCAGCGCCGTGCCTGCGCCCCTGCTGGCAGCCATGGTGATGCCTGAAGGCTCACGCGGCCAGCTGTCAGAAAGCCCCATCGGGCTTGCGGTACGCGTCCGCATCACCGCGTCATAGCCGCCCTCGGGCACCAGCCGGGCGAGCACGCCATCAAGATCAGGCCGGGTGTCATCTCCGCGCCGGGACAGGCGCACCGCCTCCACGATGGCGTGGTCTTCGGCCAGCGGCAGCACGGTCGTAAAGACGAGCCCGCCCCGCTCGCGTTTCAAATCATCCACGAGCTGCGCGACGCCCGGGTCGAACACACCTGTGCCGGTACGGATTTCCGCACGCACGCTGGTCTGGATCAGGGGTGCAGCGTCCAGCAATTGCGCGCCGCCGGGCCGTGTGTCGATCACCTCCCGCGCGGTGAGCAGCCCGTCTGCGGTTTCCACGTCGAACAGGCCATTTCGCCGCGAGATGCTCTCCACCGCGAGACCGGTATGGAGAGACAGGGCCGGGCTTGCCGCGATCACAGGCAGGGCGCGCGTGGTCAGCGCCTCGCCGCGCACCAGCACATAGCGGCCCGCGCCGAGCGTCTTTTCGACGGCCATGTGACCCGCACTGATGCGCAAACGCTTCCAGGCATGCGCGCCGGGGATGGGGCCGGGGCGGGTCTCGAACCAGCTCCAGCTGCGCCGGGATGCGCTGATCTCGCGCGCCTGCTCGACCAGCATCACGCGTAGCTGGCGGCGGCCCTGTCCTGCCAGCTTTTCCGCCAGCATCAGGCCCGCCACACCGGCACCGATAACGATCAAGTCTGCATCCGGGCGCACGGGTCTGAACCGCTCCTTGGCTGGGTCTGCCTATGTTGCGAATACGGCTGCGCAGCGCAATCGGCGAAAACCGGTTGAGTGATATGTCAGTGAACAATAGTCTTTGCCAAAACGCATAAGGGGAGGAGACGGCATGGCCGCGAGGCCGAGCCTTGAAAACTGGCGCAACGCCGCGCAGCGCTTTGACTGGCGCGGGCACGAAATCGCTTTCTGGCAGGGCGGTGACTGGGCCGACGCGTCAAAGCCGGTCCTGATGCTCATTCACGGCTTTCCGACCGCCAGCTGGGACTGGGTGGATATGTGGGCGCCCTTGAGCGCGCATTTCCGCCTGCTCGCGCCGGACATGATCGGGTTCGGTTTTTCTGCCAAGCCGCCTGCCTATGACTACTCCATCCGCGATCAGGCGGACCTGCATGCGGGCCTGTGCGCCGCACTCGGTATCGCTGAATGCCATGTGCTGGCGCATGATTATGGCGATACGGTCGCGCAGGAATTGCTCGCCCGGCACAATGGGCAGGAAGACGGGACGCCGAATCTGAAATCCGTGGTGTTCCTGAACGGTGGCCTCTTTCCGGAGACCCACCACGCCACTTTCAACCAGAAGCTCCTGCATTCGCCGATCGGCTTTCTGATCTCGCGGCTGATGACAGAAAAGCGCTTCCGCAAGGGCTTCTCCGAGGTGTTCGGCCCCGATACCCAGCCCGATGATGCGGCGCTCAAAGACTTCTGGGCGCTGGTGACGGCCAATGGCGGCATGCCGGCCATCGGCCACAAGCTGATCCGCTATATCGCCGAGCGGCGCGCCTCCAGAGAGCGCTGGGTTGGCGCGCTGCAGGCAGCGCAAATTCCCTTGCGGGTCATTGATGGCGGGGCTGATCCGGTATCGGGCGCGCACATGGTTGCGCGCTATCGCGAGCTGGTGCCTGATCCGGATACGGTAATCCTTGAAGGGATCGGCCATTACCCGCAGGTGGAGGCGCCGGAGGCGGTGCTCGCCGCCTTTCTGGATTTCCATGGCATTCCGCATACTCTCTAGACCAACGAAACAAGGGAGGGCCCGATGGCCGCCAGACGCGAATGGGACACACTGATCCGGGGCGGCCTTGTCATTGACGGGACGGGCGCCATGCCGGTGACGGGCGATATCGCCATCAAGGATGGCAGGATCGCCGCGCGCGGCACCGGGCTGGAAGCCAGCAAGGCGAAGGACGTGATCGAGGCAGAAGGCCTCTGGGTGATGCCGGGGCTTCTCGACATCCACACCCATTTCGACCTCGAAGTGGAGCTGGACCCGGGGCTGCCAGAAGCGGTGCGTCACGGCACCACGACCGTCCTCATGTCCAACTGCTCGCTTGGCATCTGCTTTGGTCATCAGCGCCGCAATGGCGAGGACCCGATCGTCGATTGCTTTGCGCGTGTGGAGAACATGCCAAAGCACGTGCTGAAGAAAGCTGCCGACCTCGCGACATTGACCACGACGGCAGAGTATCTCGACCATCTCGATACGCTCAAACTCGGCATCAATGTGATCCCGATGGTGCCGCACTCCATGCTGCGCGCGGAGGTGATGGGCCTCAGGCAAAGCGTTACCCGCGAGCCGACCGAAGCTGAGCTGCAGACGATGGAGAGCCTGCTCGAGACCGCGATGGGCGAGGGCTATGTCGGCTTTTCCACCGACGCCCTGCCCTTCCACTTCCTGGCCGAAGACCCGCACCGCAAGACCAAAATCCCCTCCCAGTTTGGCAGCTACAAGGAATTGAAGCGCCTGACCGCGATCCTGCGCCGCTGGGACCGGCTGTGGCAGGCAACCCCGCCCAAGGACAATCCGGCAGAGGTGTTCCGCAACTTCCTGCTCACGAGCGGACGCGCGCACGGCAAGCCGCTCAAAGTCACTGCCGTTGCGGCCATGGACGTCGCGTCGAACCGCAATCTGGTAAAGCTTGCGAAAATCCTGACGCGCTTGCTGAATTCCACGCTCTTCAAGGGCCATTTCCGCTTTCAGGCGCTCGCCGCCCCCTTCCGGCTCTACTGGGACGGGCCGGTCAATCCGCTGGCCGAGGAAATTCCCGAACTGCGCGCGCTCAACGAGCCTGACCTTGAAGACCGTGAGGCGCGCCAGCGTATCCTCGCCGATCCGGAC
>CAZCEG010000162.1:0-5662 GCA_964497275.1 uncultured Oceanicaulis sp. | reverse complement strand
TTTTCCCTCATCCTGAGGGTGAGCGAAGCGAACGTCTCGAAGGACGAGGGAAAAGAAGGCCCCTAAACCGCCCCCAGCGTCTCCACAAAGCGTGCAGGTTCACCGACAGACGGCGTGACCAGCTCGTCATCGCGCATCACCACGCGCCCGCGCACAATGGTCGCCATCGGCCAGCCGGTGACGGTCTCGCCCGTAAAGGGTGACCAGCCGCAGCGTGAGGCGAGCCAGCTTTCCTCAATCGAGCGGGTGGCGTTCATGTCCACCAGCGTCAGATCGGCGTCATAACCGGCCGCGATGCGGCCCTTGTTTGCAAGGCCGAACACGCGCTGCGGCCCGTGGCTCGTCAGGTCGACAAAGCGCTCCAGCGTCAGCCTGCCCTTGTTCACATGGTCCAGCATGAGCGGAACGAGCGTCTGCACGCCCGGCATGCCGGAGGGCGAGGCAGGATAGGGCTTGGACTTCTCCTCGCGCGTGTGCGGCGCGTGGTCAGAGCCCAGAATATCGACAATGCCCTGATCCACCCCGTGCCAGAGGCCTGCGCGGTGCTCAGCCGTCCGCACTGGCGGGTTCATCTGCGCGTAGGCGCCCAGGCGCTCATAGCAGTCCGGCGCGGCAAGGGTCAGGTGCTGGGGCGTCACCTCGACGCTGGCGATATCCTTGTGGTTCTTCAGAAATTCGATTTCTTCGGCGGTAGAGATGTGCAGCACGTGGATGCGCTTGCCCGCAGCCTTCGCTAGGCGGACAAGGCGCTGCGTACTCTGCATCGCGGCGATGGCGTCGCGCACCTCGATATGGCTCGTCCAGTCACCATGACGCGCAAGGATGCGCCGGTCGGCGAGACGGAATTCGTCCTCTGAGTGGAAGGCTGCGCGCCGCTCGATAACGCTCAATACCGCCGCCACGCCCTCATCGGTATCAACCAGCAGATCGCCGGTAGAGGCACCCATGAACACCTTCACGCCGCAGCACCCGGCCATCAGCTCCATCTCGCGAAGGAGATGGACATTCTCCTTCGTCGCGCCGGCATAGAAGGCAAAATCGGTATGCATGCGGTGATGGCCGCGCTTCACCTTGTCGGCAAAGAGGTCCGGCGTGGTGGTGGCGGGGTTGGTATTGGGCATCTCGAAGACGCACACCACACCGCCCAGCGCCGCCGCGCGGCTGCCGGTTTCCAGGTCTTCCTTCCATTCAAGGCCCGGCTCGCGGAAATGGACCTGCGTATCGATCACGCCCGGCAGGACGTGCAGGCCAGTCGCATCGATCACCTCGCCTGCGTTGGCGATGGAGAGATCACCGATGGCGGCAAAGCGGCCCTCATGGATCGCAATGTCCGTCTGGGCCCGTCCGGCATGGCTGACGACCACGCCGCCGCGCACAATCAGGTCATAGCTGTTGCTCATGCCGCTTTCTCCGCTCTGAGAAGGTTTTCCGCTGCCGCGAGTACGGGCGCAAGCTCCAAATCGGCGAGCAGGCTCGTGGGCGATGTTTTCAGCCGGTCGCGGTCGCGTTCCTTGGCAGGTCCGCCTGCGCGCACGGCCAGCGTGGCGCGTCCCCACGGGCCATAGACGCGCTCGTCGGTAGGTCCGAACAGGCCAAGCGTAGGTATGCCCGCCGCCGCGGCGATGTGCATCAGCCCGCTATCATTGCCGACAAACAGCGAGGCGCGCGACAGGCACGCGCCGCTCTCGGCGATGGACAGCTGCCCTGTCAGGTCTCTGGTGCGGCCGGGATCGAGGTGAGCCGCCACGGCGCGTGTGGTCGGTTCATCGCCCGGCCCGCCCAGTAGCACGATAGACGCCCCTTCCAACGCGCCGCCAGGGCCGGTGAGGGCATTGGCGAGCTCAGCGAACCTGTGGGGCGCCCATTCCTTGAACCGGGCCGCCGCCGCCGGGGCCAGTGCCAGCACGCGGCCTTCAGGCATCAGCGCGCGGGCCCGCGCCTGCGCCAGCGCATCCAGCCACAGGACGGGCGAGGGGGCAGGGGACACGCCAAGGAAGGCAGCCGCCTCCTCCACCTTGTGTATGGGTCCGCCATTGCCCGGCCAGTTGCGCTTCACATGACGCTCACCTGCCAGCAGGAACCAGCTCGTCGCGCTTTCGCGCAGATCGATGACGAGGTCCCAGCGCGTAGTGACGGTCTGCCGCCACAGGTCCAGCCAGTGCGCGCCGCCCTTCTGCTTGTCCATCACTATGATGCGCTCCAGCCCCGGCACGGCGGCAAAGAGCGGGGCTGCCAGCGGCCCGCAGGCTATCGTCACGCGCGGATTGTCCCGCGTGCGCAGCACATGGTCGAGGAGCCCGGACGACAGGACCGCATCGCCAATGCGCGTTGCGGTGATGAAGAGGATGCGTGTCATGGGCGCTGGCTTAACCCAGCCGATGCAGGTTCGCCAAGTTCGGCTAGCGGCGTCAGACGTCCAGGCTAGAGGCGAGGCCGTTTAGTGCCAGCAGCTCCTCAAGCAAGTCCACCGTGAGTTGAAGTGCTTCATCAAAAGCTGGATTCTGTCGACCATAATGGTTCGGAAAATCGACGCTAACCAGAAAATTTACACTTCTAACTTTAGCATCAAAGCGAGAGTAGAATTTATGAACAACAATTGAGTATTTGTAATCAATTTGATTGAGTTGATCGCGGCAAGATTCGTAGTTCTTTGGGTGAATGCTAAGTTGGTTGGTTTCTATGTGTCGCCTAATTTTCTCGCAAAAAGGTGCCAGAAACCTCATGAACTCCATTCCGCACCGGACTTTGTGAGCAGGATCATTGCCCTCTAATGCTGCAAACAGGGCGTCCGCAGAAGGGCGAACCTCGGACAGAAACCGTTCAGTGTAGTCTACGGCTGCGCTGACAAATTCGAGCTTTATCTCGAGGTCGGCACGCAGGCTGGGTGAGCACTCCCGAACTTTGTCCAGAAGTTTGCTCTGCCGGTTTATGCGATTGCGCGTCTGCCATTTATCCCAACCGTCTAGAAACCAAACGGCCAGCCGGGCAAAGCTCTCTCCCGGCATGTCAAAATACTCTGGCCGCTGCAGGACCTTCTTCAGGTTGTCGGGAAGCTGATAGTGGTCGAATGTTAGCGACGAATGGGTGCCGCCATCTTCCACGACCTGATTTCGTTTCTTTCTGAACAGGCTGAAATCGCCCATTTGCCCCCCCCGCCCGGATATATTCCCCGACGTGACGATAGGGGCGTAGTGCGAGCCGATCAAACAGGAACCGTGACTGCGAGAAAAAGGGCTTGCTGAATCGTGACACGAAGGCCACATCCCAAACATGGACAGCCCTTCCTTCCTCACCCGCCTTGCCCGCCGCGCCGTGATTGCGATCACGGGCGAGGAGGCGCGCGATTTTCTCCAGCGCGTGGTGACGAACGGTCCGCAAGGGGTGGAGCCGGGCAGGGCGATGGCCTCCGCCCTGCTTACCCCGCAAGGCAAG
Organism: uncultured Oceanicaulis sp.; assembly: GCA_964497275.1. Classification (GTDB taxonomy): domain Bacteria; phylum Pseudomonadota; class Alphaproteobacteria; order Caulobacterales; family Maricaulaceae; genus Glycocaulis. The sequence continues at coordinate 2,230 of CAZCEG010000162.1, read as the reverse complement.
GTGCTGGCTGATATCGTCTTTTTCGATGATGGCGCGGGCGGGCTTTATGTCGATGTGCCGGCCGGCGAGGCAGATGCCCTGCTCAAGCGCTTCACGCTCTATCGGCTAAGGGCGAAGGCGCAGCTTGCGGTGCGCGATGATCTGGTGGTGGCGGCCGCGTGCGGCGAGGAGGGCATCGCCGCCCTTCAGGCAGCCGCCCTCTCGATAGCGCCTGATCCGCGCCATGCGCAGCTGGGTCAGCGCGCGATTGTGCCCGCCAGCACTGATCTGCCCCTTGATGAGGCCACTTACGATACGGCCCGGGTAACGCACATCGTGCCGGAGTTTGGCGTGGACTATGGCGCCGCCGATGTCTTCTCCACCGACGTCAATCACGACCTTCTGGCGATGATCAACTACCGCAAGGGCTGCTTTGTGGGGCAGGAGGTTGCCAGCCGCATGCACCGCAAGGGCGGGGTCAGGAAGCGCAGTGTGCAGGTAAGCGCCGTTGGCTCGCTTGCCAGCGGTGCGGCCATTGAGGCCGATGGCGTGCCGCTCGGCGAGATGCTGGGCACGCCGGGGCTTGCGCTGGTGCGCGTCGACCGGCTGGAGCAGGCGCTGAGTGACGGCAAGGCCATCCGGTGCGGCGAGCTACCGGTCAGCATCGTGCTGCCCTGACGTGCGGGCTTTTCCTGCCCGCCGGCGCTGATCGGGTGTTGCATTAGGGGCAGGGGCAGGCGCATGCTCTCGCCGCACTGCAACAATCCTCATCAAGGCAAGGTAAACGTGACGTCCTCCAGCTATTCCGCGCTTCTCGTCGAAAACGTCCACCCGGATGCGGACGGGGCGCTAAGCACTTATGGCCCCATAGCGATTACGCGCATGACGGGCTCCCCGGCACCTGCCGACCTCAAGGCGGCGCTCAAGGGTGTGTCAGTGCTGGGGATACGCTCACGCACCCATATCGACGCGGCGATTCTCGACGCAGCGCCCGGCCTGATGGCGGTGGGGTGCTTCTGCATCGGCACCAATCAGGTCGAGCTTGATGAGGCGGCGCGGCGCGGCATTCCGGTGTTCAACGCGCCCTTTGCCAATACGCGCTCGGTGGCCGAACTGACGCTCGCCTCCATCATCATGCTGATGCGGCGCATCCCGGAGAAGATGTTCGCGATCCATGATGGCGGCTGGCTGAAAAGCGCCGATGGCTGCAATGAGGTGCGCAAGAAGAAGCTCGGCATTGTTGGCTACGGCAATATCGGTGCCCAGCTCTCGGTCATGGCCTCTGCCATGGGCATGCATGTCTATTATTACGATGTGGAACCCAAGCTCAGCCACGGCAATGCCCGGCCCATGGAAAGCCTTGAGGCCCTGCTGGCCGAGTGCGATGTCGTCACCTTGCACGTGCCCGCCAATGCCCAGACGCGCAATATGATGAATGCTGCGCGTATCCGGGCGATGAAGCCCGGCAGCTATCTGATCAATCAGGCGCGCGGCGAGCTGGTCGATATCGAGGCACTGGCCGCAGCCCTTGATGACGGGCATATCGCAGGCGCAGCCGTGGACGTGTTCCCTGTGGAGCCAGTGTCGAAGGATGACCGGTTCAGCTCGCCCCTGCAGCGCTTCCGCAATGTCATCCTCACGCCGCATATCGGCGGATCGACTTTGGAGGCGCAGGCCGCCATCGGTCAGGACAGCGCGCTGAAGATCGCCAAATATCTCTATCAGGGCTCGACGGGCCATGCGGTGAACTTCCCGCAGGTGGAACCGGGTCCGATACGGGCAGGCTGCGTGCGCCTCGCCGTCCCGCACATCAACGCGCCGGGTTTCCTGCGGCGGCTGAACGATGCGGCGGAGAAGGCAGGCGCGAACGTCGCCGCGCAATACCTCCAGACCAATCCGGAGATCGGGTATGCGGTTGCCGATCTTGAAGGCGCGCTGCCGGCCGATTTCCTTGAGCGTGTGCTGGCGCTGGAAGGCACGATCCGCGCGCGCCTGATTCCCGGCCCGGCGGCCTGATACCTGTGATTGCGGCGGTTCAGATAGCGGATGCCAGCATCCTCATCGTCGCGTTCAACAGCCGTGACTACTGGCCACGCCTGCGTGCCGCGCTGGAGGCCCAGAGCGTCCAGCCGCGCGAAATTTTCGTGCTGGATAATGGTTCCAAGCCCGGTCACGCCCTGACGCCGGAGGATATGCCCGCGCACATCCAGCTGGAGGTTTCGGCAGACAATCTCGGCTTTGCGGGCGGCAA
>CAZCEG010000161.1:767-5667 GCA_964497275.1 uncultured Oceanicaulis sp. | reverse complement strand
GAAGGTCTCCACACCCGGCGGGGGCCAGGTTTCCCAGCCCGCAAAGTCTGCGCCGATGGCATCTCCGGTCCAGCTGGCGCCTGCGCGCACATCGTGGAAGATGGCCGCTTCAAAGAACATCCAGAACCAGGCCGCGAAGAACATGACTTCCGACACGATGAACAGGATCATGCCGTAGCGCAGGCCCAGATCGACAACCGGCGTGTGATCGCCGCGATGGGATTCCTTGATGATGTCGCCCCACCAGCCGATCATCGTGTAACCGATGCCCAGCGCGCCGAGCGTCATGATCCAGGGCGAACCTTCACGCAGCAGGAAATAGGCCCAGCTCTCCTCATTGGTCGACAGACCGGCCATGAAGATGACCAGACCCACCGCCAGCACGAAAGCCGCAAGCGAGCCGACAAACGGCCACGGGCTCGGGTCTACGAGGTGGTAGTCATGTTTGACAGCGCCGCCAGCCATCAGCCTCTCCTGCTCTTCATTCGGGCGATTGGGAGCGCAGCTATAGCCGCCCCCATCCCCCTGATCAATCACATGACACGCAGGTTTTCAGCCCGCCTGCCAACCTTGTCGTGCTTGCCGCCTAGCGGCCTGTAGCATTGTCCTGCCGCTGCACCAGATTGCGGGCCCGCGAATCGCTGGCCGCAAAGAAGGTGTAGGACAGGGTCACGGTATGCACATCATCCATACGCGATTCGTCCGCCATCAGCGGGTCAACGAAGAACAGGACAGGCATGTCCATGCTCTCGCCCGGCCCAAGCGTCTGTTCTGTAAAGCAGAAACACTCCAGCTTGGCAAAGTAGGGACCCATCTTGAACGGGGTGACATTATAGGTCGCGATGCCGGTCACCGGCGCGTCCGTCGGGTTGGTCACCCGGTAAAACGCAATCGCCGTCTCGCCAATGCGCACGCGCATGTCGCGCTGCAGCGGCTCGAACTGCCAGGGAAAGCCGCGCGCGCTGTTGGCGTCAAAGCGGACCGTGACCGTGCGGTCGAGGATCTGGTCTGGATCGTACTGGGCAATCTGCGTCGTGCCGCCATAGCCGGTAACGCGGCAGAACAGGTCATAGAGCGGCACGGCGGCATACGCCATGCCGACCATGCCCAGCGCGAGGCCGAGGCAGATGGCGAGAACCTTGATATTGCCGTTGAGTACGGGAATCCGCATCGGATCCTTCTTCAGCCTCCAGTTGCCACATTGCCAGACAGACGCACCACGGTCGTGACGAATATCAGCACTATAAACGCAATCAGCGACCAGAAGATCGCGACATTGCGCCGCTTGCGGGCCGCTTCCTGCTCTGGCGTCAGCTTCACGGTCTCAGGGGTGTTGTTCTCAGTCATGGCGCGTCCACTCTCAAAGGGTCTGCAGCGCGAAATGGAGCCCGGCGCCATGCTCGGCAATCAGGGCCGCAAACAGGAGCGCCAGATGGGCGATGGAGAAGGCAAAGAGGTCGCGTGCCGCGCGGTCACCGGCGCGTACGTCGTATAGACCGTCGGCATCGGTCCCGGCCTCGCCCGCGCGTGAGTTGAGCACCCGCCAGGAGAGCACGAGGAACATGAGCCCGCCCAGCACCGCCGCTATCGCATAGACGATCCCGCCAAGCCCGGTCGCCAGCGGCGCAAGGCTGATCGCCACATAGGCGAGCGCATAGGCCATGATCTGGCGGCGCGTGGAGGCAGGCCCCTTGGCGACCGGCATCATCGGAATGTTCGCAGCCGCATAGTCGCCGGACTTGTAGAGCGCCAACGCCCAGGAATGAGGCGGCGTCCACAGGAAGATGATCGCAAACAGGATCACCGAATTGAGCGAGATATCACCGGTCACGGCTGCCCAGCCGATCATGGGCGGGAAGGCGCCTGCCGCGCCGCCAATCACGATATTCTGCGGCGTCGAGCGCTTGAGCCAGACCGTGTAGATCAGCGCATAGAAGACAATCGAGAAGGCCAGCAGCCCTGCGGCCAGATAGTTCGCCGCAAATGCCATCAGCGTGACCGAGGCGAGCGAGAACACCGCGCCGAACGTATAGGCCTCTGCCTTTGGCACCACGCCGCGCGCCACCGGGCGCAGGCGGGTGCGGCGCATCACGGCATCGATATCGCCGTCATAGGCCATGTTGAAGGCGCCGGCAGCCCCTGCCCCGAGCGCCAGCGCCAGAATGGCAATGACCGCCGCAATCGGGTTCAGGCTACCCGGCGCAGCCACGAGGCCTGCAAGCCCTGTGAACACGACAAGCGCCATCACCCGCGGCTTCATCAGCGCGAGATAGTCAGCGGGCGAGGCTGCGCTTGCAGCCCCGCCCGTGATGGTTTCAGCAGGTTTTTCAGTCACGGATACGTGCCTGACCTTGGCTGGTTCAGCGATAGCCTACTTGATTTTCGGCAGCTCGTTGAACTGGTGGAAGGGCGGCGGGGAGGACAGCGTCCACTCCAGCGTGGTCGCGCCCTCGCCCCACGGATTGGCCTCGGCCTTGCGCTGGCGAAGGATGGATTCGATCAGCAGGACGAAGAAGACGAGCATGCCAAGCGCCATGATGACGTAGCCGACAGAGGACACGTAGTTCCAGAAGGCGAAGCCATCGGGATAGTCCACATAGCGGCGCGGCATGCCTTGCAGGCCAAGGAAGTGCTGCGGGAAGAAGATCACGTTCGCACCGACGAAGAACAGCCAGAACTGGGTGCGGGCGAGGAAGGAGTTGTACTTCACGCCGAACATCTTCTCGTACCAGTAGTAGAAGCCGGCGAAGATCGCGAACACCGCACCGAGGCTGAGCACGTAGTGGAAGTGGGCCACCACGTAATAGGTGTCATGCAGCGAGGTGGTCACGCCGGCATTGGCCAGCACCACGCCCGTCACACCGCCAACGGTGAACAGGAAGATGAAGCCGATGGCCCAGAGCATGGGCGTGCGGAAGGAGATAGACCCGCCCCACATCGTTGCCAGCCATGAGAAGATCTTGATGCCGGTCGGCACCGCAATGATCATCGTGGCGGCCACGAAATAGGCTTTCAGGTTCACGTCCATGCCGACCGTGTACATGTGGTGCGCCCACACGATGAAGCCGATGAAGCCGATCGCGACCATGGCGTAGGCCATGCCGAGATAGCCGAACACGGGCTTTTTGGAGAAGGTCGACACGATGTGGGAGACCATGCCAAAGCCCGGCAGGATCAGGATGTACACTTCCGGGTGTCCGAAGAACCAGAACAGGTGCTGGAACATCACCGGATCACCGCCACCGGCCGGATCGAAGAAGGTCGTGCCGAAATTGCGGTCGGTCAGCAGCATGGTCAGCGCGCCAGCCAGCACCGGCACGGCCAGCAGCAGCAGGAACACCGTCACCAGCATCGACCAGACAAAGAGCGGCATCTTGTGCAGCGTCATGCCCGGCGCGCGCATGTTGAAAATGGTCGTGATGAAGTTCGTCGCACCCAGGATCGAGCTGATACCGGCGATGTGCAGCGACAAGATCACAAGGTCAAAGGCAGGTCCGCCATGGCCTGTGGTCGATAGAGGTGGATACATCACCCACGAGCCGCCAAAGCCGTCATCACCGCCCGCGCCCGGCACGAACATCGACATGACCAGCAGAGCGAAGGAGAAGGGCAGCAGCCAGAACGAGATATTGTTCAGGCGCGGGAAGGCCATGTCCGGGGCGCCGATCATGATCGGCACGAACCAGTTGCCAAAGCCCCCGATCATGGCGGGCATCACCATGAAGAAGATCATGATGAGGCCGTGCATGGTCACGATCACATTGTAATTGTGCTCGTTACCCCAGAAGCCGTTGTTGAACACCTGAAGACCCGGCTCGGCCAGTTCCCAGCGGATGAGGCCCGACATCGCCCCGCCGACAACGCCGGCGAAGATGGCGAAGATCAGGTACATCGTGCCGATGTCCTTGTGGTTGGTCGAATAGACCCACCGCTTCCAGTCCCAGATGGACGGGGTGTGATCGTCGTGAGTGGCAGCAGATTGAGCCGACATGATGATCCTCTTGAAGTCTTAGCGGGCGGACGCGACGCGGGTGGCGCGCTGTCCGGCATAGTAGGAAGACAGAATGCTGGAGGCCGTGTAGGGGTCGTTATTGGCCGCCTCTGTCCAGGCGATGAAGACCTCTTCGGGCACCACATGCACCTCGATGGGCATGAAGGCGTGGCGGATGCCACAGATTTCCGAGCACTGGCCGAAATAGATGCCCTCATTGCCTTCGGGCACCATAAACCAGGTCTCGTTCAGGCGGCCGGGAATACCGTCCATCTTCACCCCGAAGGAGGGCATGGCCCAGGAGTGAATGACGTCAGACGCGGTCACCTGCACACGCACCGTGGCACCGGACGGCACCACCACCGGAACATCCGTGCTCAGAAGACGCAGCTGGTCCCAGTCCCCGCTGCCAATCTCGGAATCTTCAAGCATGTTCGACACAAACTCGAAGCCGCCATGGTCCGGATACTCATAGGTCCAGTTCCACTGATTGCCGGTCACCTTGATGGTGAAGTCGGCTTCCGGGATCACGTCCTGGAAATAGAGCAGGCGGAAGGAGGGCACCGCGATGACGATCAGGATAGCTACCGGAATGACCGTCCAGACCACCTCGATCAGCGTGTTGTGGCTGAACTTCTTGGGCTCGGGATGCCATTTGTAGCGATAGCGCGCCACGATGTAGATGATCAAGCCCAGCACCAGCAGGCTGATGCCGGTGATGATCCACAAGAGCAGGCCGTGGAAGGACAGGATATTGTCCATCACCGGCGTGACGGACGGCTGGAAGCCCAGCGCGCCATCGGTGGGTGCACCGACAATCGTGGCCGAGGCAACGCCGGTCATCGCGGCGGCAAGAGCGGCTCCGGCAATCAGCTTCAAACGCATGTAACCCCCAAGACACTTCGTGGC
>CAZCEG010000161.1:0-757 GCA_964497275.1 uncultured Oceanicaulis sp. | reverse complement strand
ATCGTGCGGCGGAATATAGAGCCCGGCAGCGCCGGTGTCAGTGCGAATTGAGCGCCTTTTTGTCGCAAGGCGCTCACATTGTTCAGTCAGCCCGGACAATCGGTTTGATGCGGGCTTGCGCTGTCTGCTAGCCTTCTCTGTACAAAATCTCAAGCACCGGAGGCCCTATCGTGACCGCTCATCCGCACACGGCCCGCCTTGTCACCCTTTGCTGCAGCCTGGCGATGATGGCTGGACTTCCTGCCCTTGCAGGCGCACAGGAGCGCGCGCCCGCCGTTTCGGCCGCCATCAATGAATGTGTCGGGGCGGCGCGCAGCGGTCAGGATATGGCCCGGGCGCTGGGCGCTTGCGACTTCGCGGTGCGTGATTCGTCGCTCTCCGCTGACGAGCGCGCCCGCCTGCTGATCAATCGCGCCGCCCTGTCTGCGGCGCGCGGCAATGGCGCGGCAGCCCTCAACGATCTCAACACTGCGCGCGCGGACCTGCCTGACCTGCCAGAGCTCTATCTCAACCTCTCTGCCGCCGAAATCCGCCTCGGCGACTATCCCGCCGCCGAGGCCTCCGCCCGCCGCGCCCTGCAGCTGGGGCTGGAAGCATCCCACCTCGCCCACCTCAATCGCGGCATTGCGCTTGAGCGCATGGGCCGTCACGAGGAAGCCTATCAGGCCTATGGCGAGGCGGCGCGCCTTGCTCCCGACAACCCGCTGATCACCGCCCAGCCCCGGCGCTATGTGCGCCATCAGGTGTCGGGACTTGA
>CAZCEG010000160.1:0-5670 GCA_964497275.1 uncultured Oceanicaulis sp. | reverse complement strand
CCGCACGCCTGCCGAGATCGACCTGCCAGCCGAGGACGGCAGGGTGCGCTATCTGGCCGAAGCCGGGGAGGCACGCATCAGCCTTGCCGGCCAGCAGAACGCCACCATCCGCATCGGCGCAGAGATCGAGAACGGACGCCTTGCCAATGCCGCCAGCGGCGAGGTGATTATCGAGGTGCTCGAAAGCCTCATCCTCTCCGGATTGATCGAGGATGAGGATCTCCTGCGCCTGCGGGTGGACATTGCCGGGCTTGTCCTCGGCGAAGGGCGGATGGATGCTGCCAGCCTTGCCGCCTTTGGCAACCGGGCAGACCGTGTCCGCCTTGATGCCGCCATCACGCGGTGGAGCGCACTCGCCGGCGATGCAAACCTTGCCTACTGGAGCGAACAGGGCGGGCGCATGGAGATTGCAGGCGCACAGATGGAGTGGGGCGCGGCTCGTCTCTCCGGCGACGGCTCGCTGGGGGTCGATGCGCAGCTGCGCCCGGAAGGGCGTATCTCAGTCACGGTTGCAGAGCCCGTGAGCTTCGTGGAAAGCCTGGTACGCGGCGAGATACTGACCCCTGCCGACGGCAACAGGGTGGAGGCCGCTCTCATGCTCATGCCACGGCGCGAAGGCGGTGTGTCCCTGCCCCTGCGCCTGCAGCAGGGCGGGATATTCATCGGGCCGGCCCGCATTGGCGATGTTGCCCCGCTTGCAGGCCCCCTGCCTGCCCCGCTGGAGCTGCCAGAAGTGCCGGAAGACTAGGCTTTGCCCTACGCTGCCATGAAATCGGTCAACGCTTCGACCACGCGGCGATTATCGTCTTCCAGCCCGATGGAAATGCGCAAGGCGTGCGGAAGGCCGTAAGGCTTCACATCGCGCACCACCAGACCTCTGGCGGTGAGGAACCGGTCGGCATCCTCCGCTGTCTTGCCGGGGGTGTCCGGGAAGTGGGCCAGCACGAAATTGCACACAGAGGGCGTGATCTCGAGGCCGAGCCCGCCCAGTTGCTGCGTCAGATAAGCAAGCCAGTGCGCGTTGTGCGCCTTGGATCTGGCGATGAAGGCCTCGTCCCCGATTGCCTCAATACCGGCTTCGATGGCGGGCAGGTTGACGTTGAACGGCCCGCGCACCCGGTTGAGCACGTCGATGATCCCTGCCGGGCCATAGGCCCAGCCGAGGCGGAGGCCCGCAAGCCCGTGGATCTTCGAGAACGTACGCGTGACCACAATATTGCTGTGCTGGTTCACCAGCCCCATGCCGCTCTCATAGTCGGGATGATCGACGAACTCGCCATAGGCTGCGTCCAGCACCAGAAGCGTGTCTTCTGGAAGGCCCGCATGCAGGCGCTCGATCTCGGCGCGCGGTATCCACGTCCCGGTGGGATTGTTCGGATTGGCGAGGAAGACGATGCGCGGCTTGTGCGTGCGCGCTGCCTCCAGCATGGCGTCGACATCGGTTTTATAGCCGCTTTCCGGTGCCGACACGATCTGCGCACCAGACTGCATCGCCACCAGCCGATAGACCAGAAAGCCGTACTGGCTTTGCAGTACGGTATCGCCCGGCGCCAGATAGGCCCGCCCCAGCAATTGCAGGATCTCGTCCGAACCTGCCCCGCAGACAATCTGCGCCGGATCAATGCCTTCGGCCTTGCCGATCGCATCGCGGATGCGTACCGCGCCGCCATCTGGATAGATGTGCAGCCGGCCCGCAGCGGCCTTGAACGCCTCTGCCGCTTTCGGGCTGCATCCGAGCGCATTCTCGTTGGAGGACAGCTTCACGGCCCCCTTTGGCGCAGCGGCGCCCGGCTTGTAGGGCTTGATGTCTAGAATGCCGGGGCGGGGCTGAAGCGTCATGAGGGGTCGTCCTTTCGGGTCGCATTCTGGGAGGCAGGCTCGGCAGATAGCCCGGCGGGGCTTGCTGCTTCAAGGGGCTTAACTGTCGCGAGGGAGGCGCGCGGGCGCACCGCGCCGACATGCTTGACCGCTTCGACGAGGATCAGCCCGCCAAAGCCCGGCCACAGCTTTTCGCCTACGGCCTCAAAGCTGTTGGCGGTGCGCGGGCCGCACAGCCAGTTCCATGGCGGCGCGTAAAGCGCGCGCGCCCAGGCGGTTGGTTCAAACAGCGCGCCCTGCAATGCCCGTGTCAGCTGTCCGCGCGAGAAGGGCCGGCCATGGCCGAACGGCGTGGCATCCACGCGCGCCCACGCGCCGGACCGGTGCGCGGCGATGATCACCAGGCGGCCTTCAGGGCTCATCACTCGCCAGAGCTCGCGCAGGAGCCGCTGCAGGTTTTCCGTCTCTTCCAGCGCATGGGCCACGATGACACGGTCAAACATCGCTTCGGCGAAGGGCAGGCGCGTCTCCTCACCCATGCACACGGCGCTCTTGTCTTCGCGCCTGTCAGGCCAGGCGATGGCGCCCTGGCAGGAGGGCATGAAGGCTACCGTGCGCCGCGCGCTTTCCCGGTAAGGCTCAAGCCAAGGGGTGGCAAAGCCATAGCCCAGCACATCCAGCCCGCGCGCATCCGGCCACAGGGCGCTTAAGCGCCGCTGCGCCATGGTGCGCGCAGCCTCGCCCCTGTGGGAGCGGTAGAACCGGTCTATCTCAACTGCGTCGCTGCGCATGGGCTCGCCTCATTGCGTAGGCTGATGATAGGCTTAGACGCCTCCGCTGGTAAGCGGCTGAGGTGCTGGATATCAGGACGAAACATGCTCGAAATCAGACAATTTGCCAGCCTGGAGGATAATTACGGCTTCCTCGCCCGCTGCAGCGAAACAGGCGCCTGCACCAGCATCGACAGCCCGGAGGCCGGCGTGATTCTGGGTGAAGCACAAAAAGCCGGCTGGCAGATCACCGATATCTGGAACACGCATCACCACTGGGACCATGCAGGCGGCAATGATGCGATCCGCACCGCGACCGGTGCCCGTGTGACCGCGCCCGCCAGCGAAGCGGAAAAAATCGGCCATGTGGATCATGCCGTAACGCCTGGCACCCGCATCCGCCTTGGCGCGCTGGAAGCCGAAGTGATCGACACAGGCGGGCATACGCTGGGCCATATCGCCTACTGGTTTGCCTCCGAGAAAGTGCTCTTCTGCGGGGATGCGCTGTTCGCGCTGGGCTGCGGGCGCCTGTTTGAGGGCACGCCGGAGCAGGCACAGCAGGGCCTCGCCCGGCTGCGCGCCCTGCCCGATGACACGGTCGTCTATTGCGCGCACGAATACACCGCCTCCAATGCGCGCTTTGCCCGCCATATCGACCCCGACAATGCGGCGCTTGCCGTCTATGCCGGGGAAGTGGAGGCCCGCCGCGCCGCCGGTCAGCCGACCGTACCGACCCTGCTTGGCCGGGAGAAGCAGACCAACCCCTTCCTGCGCTGGGATGATGCGGGTTTGAGGGCGCGCCTTGGCCTTGAGACGGCGAGCGATGCTGCGGTCTATGCGGCTGTGCGTCAGGCCAAGGACAGCTTCCGGTGAGGGGCATTAGCGGCGACATGGCCGCCAGCGAGATCGTGCGCCTTCTGGGCATGCAAAAGCACCCCGAAGGCGGCTGGTATGTCGAGACCTTCCGCGACGAGGCGGGCAGTGACGGACGGGCGAAGGCGACCGCGATCTACTTCCTGCTGGCGGCTGACGAGCTGTCCGCCTGGCACCGCGTCGACGCGAGCGAGGTCTGGCTGTGGCATGCCGGCGCGCCGCTGACCCTGACCCTGTCGCCCGACGGTGTAGGTGCGCGCAGCCTGCATCTTGGGCCGGACCTGCGCGCCGGACAGCGCCCGCAGGCGGTCGTGCCTGCCGGTCACTGGCAGACGGCAGAAAGCCTTGGCGCATGGACGCTTGTCAGCTGCGTCGTCGCGCCGGGCTTCGAGTTTTCAGGCTTTGAACTCGCCCCGCCGCACTGGCGGCCCGGGCCTCATAATGCCCGCTAACCCCGCTCCCCCGGACGATAGGTTTCCACGGCTGTTCCGCGCACCGCCTCGACCGTCATCGGCACTTCGCGCATCACTTCGTCGGCAAAGTCCTGCATCTGGCTGGTATAGTGCGGATCGCCGGGCCGGTTGGACGATCCGAAATGATGGACGGCCCACAGCGTCAATGCGCCGTCCGCATCCCACTCGGCCAGCATGACAAGCCCGTCGCCCGCCACCATGCGCAGCGTGCCGTCGTCATCCCTCTGGCCATAGACCGCGCGCAGCGTGTCCGGTCCGCCCTGCAGCGGCACCGCTACCTCACCCCGCTTGATGAAGTTCACCTCGCGCCAGAGCGGGTCGTAGCGGCCATGATGGGTCATCAGATAGTCCGCCGCATCCCGGAAGGCCTCATCCAGCGCAGGGCTGTCCCGCCCGGCAAGGCGCGCAATCCCCACCGGCTGATAGATCAGGAGCGACAGCGCCGCGTGACGATTATCGGAATCGGCGCGCCCGTCCCAGGCCTCGATCACGGCGAGCGCGTCCGCCAATTCAGGCTCCGCTGACCAGTCAAGGCTGAGGAGTTCGGCGCGCAGCTGCATGGCCTGACTGTCCGGGTGATAGGAATGATCCCACTTGATCGCCAGCAACGCCTCGCGGTCCATCGTCTCCAGCGCCGCCATGGCCGTCGTGCTGACCAGACCGCGATTGGTCATGTGCGTCTCGATGCCGAAGCTTGCCGGGAAGTCCGCCGGATCGGGGTCCTCATCGGTCAGGGTAACCTGAAAGGGCGAGTGATTGGCGTCAACGACATAGCCGGCCTCAGGGTCGACCATGTGCGGCAGGGCGGAGAACGGGGCAAATTCGCTCCAGACGAGATCTGAGCGGTCACCGGGCAGGATACCGCGCCAGTCCAGCCCCGGCTCCTCCAGCCGCAACGGCATGCGGGCATTGTAGTAGCGCGCGATGCGCCCCGTGTAATCGCCCACCACGCGGTTGGTATTGCCCATGGCCAGCATCTCCATCGCCGTCTCGAACTGGGCAAGGGTCGTTGCCTGCATCAGGCGGTAGGTCTGCTCCACACCGCGCAGATCGCCCTGTGTTGCGTGGCGGATGGCAAAGACGCCGCGTTCGGTACGCAGGACCGTGCCATGCACCGAGCGCTCGATTGGCCGCGTCACCTGAAAGGCAAACGGCCCCCATAAGTGCACCAGCATGCGCGCGGTCGAGCGCTCGAACGGCACGTATTCGCCATCCAGCAGATAGGAGCGGTCATCCGGCCCGACGGTGAGCGCATAGACATCGATCAGGTCCGGCCGGTTGATCGTGGCGGCATGGGCAAGGCCCGGATTGGCGCCGACATGCAGGACAGGGACACCGGGAAACGTGCCGCCCGCAAAGTTCAACCCCTCGCCCGACATCATGTGCGTCTCGTACCACGCCACCGGCCCCTCGACCGGCTGGTGGGAATTGATCATCACCCGCGTCACGCCATCGCCAGAGCGCGCAGGTGCCACCGCAAAGGCGTTGGAGCCAAGCTCATGCTGATCGCCGGGCGCAATGAAATGGACCTGCAGCTCCTGCCCGCGCGCGCCATCGCGCTGCACGTCAGGGGCAAAGAGCTCGGTCAGCACATCGCTCATCCCGTAAAAGAGCGGGAAATAGAAGGCCGCCAGCGCCGCCACATCCTGCCCCGTTACGGGAAAGAGGTCGCGCCCGCGCTCATGCGGGTGAAGCGCCGCGTAATAGTTGAGCCCCGCCGCATAGGCTTCCAGAAG
>CAZCEG010000159.1:0-5674 GCA_964497275.1 uncultured Oceanicaulis sp. | reverse complement strand
GAACCGACATTGGAGGCCAGACCCCTTACGCGGAGCGCACGATGACAAAATCCCTGAAGGTGACGTTTGAAGGCAGTCATGGCGGTGAGCTCGCCGCCCGGCTGGAGCTGCCGCGCGTTCCGCCGCACGCCTTTGCCCTCTTTGCGCACTGCTTTTCCTGCTCGAAGGACAATCTGGCCGCCAGCCGCATTGCCAAGGCGCTGGCGATGCGCGGCATTGCCGTGCTGCGCTTTGATTTTACGGGGCTTGGCGCGTCTGAAGGCGATTTTGCCAACACCAATTTCTCGTCCAATGTCGAGGATCTGATCGGCGCGGCTGACTTCCTGCGCAAAAGCTATCAGGCGCCCTCTTTGCTGATCGGCCATTCGCTCGGCGGCGCGGCGGTGATTGTCGCGGCCTCCAAAATTCCGGAAGTGAAGGCGGTGGCGACGGTTGGCGCTCCGGCAGATGCCGCCCATGTCGCCAAACAGTTCGCCGATGATGTGGAGACAATCGCCAGGGAAGGCGAGGCGGTCGTCCAGCTGGTGGGCCGGCCCTTCACCATCCGCAAGCAATTCCTCGACGACATTGCTGATGCACGGGTGGAGGACGCTGCAAGAGCGCTGAAAGCCGCCTTGCTGATCGCGCATTCACCCACCGATGCGACGGTCGGCATCGAGAATGCGACGCGGCTGTTCGTGGCGGCGCGGCATCCAAAGAGCTTTGTCGGCCTTGAGGGTGCAGACCATCTTCTGACCCGGCGCGAGGACGCCGAACACGTGGCGCAGGTTATCGCCGCCTGGGCGGACCGGTATCTGCCTGACAGCCCCCTGCCGGAAGCGCCAGATGCGCCTACGCAGAAAAACGCCGCGATCGTCACAGAGACCGGCGCTGCGGCCTATCTCAGCTGGGCGGCAGCCGGGCAGGCGCAATTTCTTGTCGATGAGCCGGAAGAGTATGGCGGGCTCGATGCCGGGCCATCGCCCTTTGAGCTGCTCTCGGTGGCGCTTGCCTCCTGCACCACGATGACACTGCGCATGTATGCCGAGCGCAAGGAGATGACGCTCGGCAGGATCACCACCGAAGTGGCCCATGCCAGGGAAGAGGGTGTGGATGTGTTCACCCGGTCGATCTCGGTGGAGGGCGAGGTGCCCGGCGAGATTGCCGACAAGCTGGTCGAGATCGCCAATAAATGCCCTGTCCACCGCACGCTGGAGCGGGGCGCGCAGATACGCACCGCCTATTCCGGCGGGCCTGCCTGACCGGCGATGTAACATTACAGAACCGTCACTATTTGGTAATAGAGCGTAGAGCCACACCTCTTCATGACATGAGGAGGGACAAGCGGCCTCCTGCTTGCAAGGGGCCGGTAAATCCAACCGCCAGAGGAAAGCGTTTCATGACAGCATCGCGCGCCTTCAGCCGCATTTTCACGCCCGTGCTTCTTGCCGGAGCCGTGTGCCTTAGCCCGTTGCAGCCCTCGTATGCGGAGGCCCAGAACAATCGGGCCGCTGCCTCGATGCCGCCGGGCACGCCGATGTCGTTTGCCGACCTGATCGAGCGCGTGAGCCCCGCCGTAGTGTCCATCGAAGCGACCGGCAGCGTCGATCCGCGCGCCGTGCCCGATCTCAATGATATCCCGCCGCAATTCCGCGAGTTTTTTGAACGCTTTGGCGGTCCTGGCGGCCAGCAGCCCCAGCGTCCGCGCCGCTCGCAGGGCTCAGGCTTCTTCATCTCCGCTGAAGGCCTGCTTGTGACGAATGAGCACGTGATCTCCGGCGCAGACTCCATTTCCGTGACATTGCCCGATGGCACCGAATACAGCGCGGAAGTCGTGGGCCGTGACGCCGCGACTGACATTGCGCTTCTGCGCGTGACCGGCGCAGAGCGCACCTTCCCCTACGTCAATCTGGACCGCACCCCGAGCATCCGCGTTGGTGACTGGGTGGTGGCTGTCGGCAACCCGTTCGGCCTTGGCGGCACGGCGACAGCGGGTATCGTGTCCGCGATTGGCCGTCCTCTGGGCAACACCCAGCTCTACACGAACTTCCTGCAGATCGATGCGCCCATCAACCGGGGTAATTCCGGCGGTCCGGCCTTTGATCTCAACGGCAATGTTGTGGGGGTGAACTCCGCCATCTTCTCGCCGACCGGCGGCAATGTGGGTATCGGCTTTGCCATCCCGTCAGACCTTGCCGCCTCGGTGGTGGACCAGCTTATCGAGCGTGGCGAAGTGCGCCGTGGCTATCTCGGCATTGCCCCGCAATCGCTGACAGCGGACCTTGCGGAAAGCCTCGGCCTGCCGCGCGACCGGCGCGGCGTGCTGGTGGCCGAAGTCATCGCCGGAACGCCTGCCGCTGAAGCAGGCCTGCGCAATGGCGACGTCATCATCCGCATCAATAACGAAGCGGTGAACGAGCAGCGCGAGCTGTTCCAGCGTATCGGCAATGTGCCGCCGGGTGGTCAGGTTGACCTGCGTGTCATCCGCGATGGCCGCGAGCGCAATATCCGTGTGCGTCTGGCGGAACGCCCCGAGGCGGAACAGGCTGGTGCCTCGTCTACCCCTGCGCCGGCCCAGGACGAGGTGTTCGGCATGCGCCTGACCCCGGCTGACGAGGCGGCGCGTGAGCGCGTGGGCGCTACGGGCACGCGCGGTCTGCTGGTCGGCGCGGTGCGCAACGACTCTGAAGCGGCACGCCGCGATATCCGCTCGGGCGACGTGATCCTTGAGGCGGGTGGCCGTGATGTCAGCTCGGTTGCTGATCTGCGCGCCGCCATCGAGGACGCCCGCAGCCGCAATCGCAACGCTGTGCTGGTGCTTGTCGCCCGCCAGCAGGGCGGAGTGCGCTACGTCGCCCTCAGCCTTGAGGCCAACTAGCCGACACGTAAACCCTTTCGGATCGGGAGCTCCGGACATGCGCGTTTTGATCATGGAAGACGACAAGCAGGTGGCCGCCTTCATGTGCCGGGGCCTGCGCGAAGCCGGTCACGTCTGTGACAGCGCGCATGACGGGGAGGAGGGGCTGGAGATGGCCCGTGACGGCCAGTACGACGTGCTGGTGGTCGACCGGATGATGCCCAAGCGCGACGGGCTCTCGGTAATCGAGACCCTGCGCGCCGAAGGCCACGCCACGCCTGTCCTCATCCTCTCCGCCCTTGGCGAGGTCGATGACAGGGTGGATGGCCTCAAATCCGGGGCGGACGATTATCTGGTGAAGCCTTACGCCTTTGCCGAGCTTCTCGCCCGCGTAGAGGTGCTGGCCCGCCGCCGCGATCCGGGCTCGGTCCAGACCCAGCTTGCCGTCGGTGATCTGGAGATGGACCTTCTCGCCCGCACGGTAAAGCGTGGCGGGGAGGATGTGCTCTTGCAGCCGCGCGAGTTCCGCCTGCTGGAATTCCTCATGCGTCATGCCGGTCAGGTTGTGACGCGTACCATGCTGCTGGAAAAGGTCTGGGATTATCATTTTGACCCCCAGACCAATGTGATCGACGTTCACATCTCCCGCCTGCGCTCGAAAATCGACAAGCCGTTCGGCTCCACCATGCTGCACACCGTGCGCGGGGCCGGATACCGGTTGCAGGCGTGAGCGAAACCGCCATTGCGGAGACCCGGCCGGGCGGAAAATTCCGCCTGCCGGGCTTTGCCCGCACGACGGCCTTCCGGCTGACGCTGCTGTCGGCGGCGCTGTTTGCGTTCTCCAGCTTCGTCATTCTGGCGCTCGTCTATGCCGCCACGGTGACGGCGGGCATACGCCGCGCCGACAACGCCATCGCGCAGGAAAGCGTGACCATAGAGGCGCGCTTCCGCGCTGAAGGCGCAGCGGCCGCCAATCGCTATATCGTGCAGCGCTCGGTGGCGGGCGGCGAGTTTCTCTATCTTCTGAACCAACCCTCCGGCCGCCGCCTCTCGGGCAATATCTCCAACCTCCCGTCGACGCCCCCCGACGCTCAAGGCCGGGTGCGGTTCACCTATCAGCGCGCGCTGGCGAGCGGCCAGACGGCAACCGATCAGGGACGTGCCGCGCGCGGCCTGATCTCGCAGCTGGAAGGCGGTTATACGCTCTTTGTTGGCCTCGATGTCGAGGATGAGGACCGCTTCGTTGCCTATATCCTCAACTCGGTCCTGATCGCGTCAGGGCTTGCCGTGGCGCTGGGGATCGTGTCGGGCGCAGTGGTGTCGCGGCGCTTCTCGCGGCGTCTGGAGGCCATTAACGAGGCCGCGCGCGAGGTGATGGCCGGGCGGCTGCAGACGCGGGCACCGCGCACCTTCTCCGGCGATGAGCTTGATGACCTCTCGGCCAATTTCAACGACATGCTCGACCGGGTGGAGCGGCTGATGCAGCGCATGCGCTCGGCGGGCGATTCCATCGCCCACGATCTGCGCCTGCCCCTCACACGCATGCGCGGACGGCTGGAATCGGCGCTGGTGGAAGCCGGTGACCTGGCTGACCGCGAGGCAGCGCTGGCGCAGGCCATCAGTGATGCCGACGAGCTTTTGAAGACCTTCAATGCGGTGATGTCGCTCTCGCGCCTGCAGGCAGGCGAGCGCCGCCGCGCGTTTGAAACCATTGACCCTTCCGAGATCCTCGCTGACGTCGCCGAGCTTTATGAGCCGGTATGCGAGGAGACAGGCCATGACTTTGCGCTCGATGCACCGGCGGGCCTTGCCATCCTTGCTGACCGGGAGCTGGTCGCGCAGGCCGTCGCAAACCTTGTCGATAACGCGATCAAGTATACGCCCGAAGGCGGGGCCATCATGCTGCGCGCACGCCAGACCTCCAGCGGAGACGTGGAGATTTCCGTGACCGATACCGGGCCGGGCATCCCGTCTGACGACCGGCCGCGCGTGCTGGAGCGCTTCGTCCGCCTGGAAGCGAGCCGCAACCTGCCGGGCGTCGGGCTCGGCCTCTCGCTCGTCCATGCGATTGCCGAGGTTCACGGCGCCGAACTGGCACTCGACGATGGTCCTGGTGCATCCCACGGCGAGGGCACAGGGCTAAGGGTCGCGCTTCGCTTTCCCGCCCCACGCTGACGACTAAGTGTACGCCTGCCGCTGCAGCGCGCGCCGTGCAGCATTGAGTGCAGCGCCAAGGACAGGCGAAAGAAGGATGACAATTGGCGCGATCAGGGCGACCAACATTGGCTCATTCAGATATGCCATGTGAGCAAGCAAGTCTTCAGGGATGTCCCCATACCCCAGCAACGGGAGCAGAACTGCCTCCGGCGCTCTGACCAGGGGGATCAGCAAGGAGGCTGTAGCCATTGTCATGATGACGGCGCGACTGGCCCTGTCGATTGTCTCTCCTTGTCCCGGGGTACGCCCCGCGCCGCGCTGACTCCACGCCGCCAGAGCCGGGGCTAGTAGCGCAAGAAGCGCGCACAGGGCAGCGCCGAGCAGCACGTCCGGTAGTCGCTCAAGCGCCACGTCAGCATACCTATTCCCGAAGTACATTCGCAGGTCTTGCTGCAGCCGTGCAAAATCGGTCAGCGTAGTAATCAGCGCAATCAGCGCCATGACCCGCACCGCGAAGGCCGCCAGCGTCGGTATCCACACCGAAGGGGCCGCCGTCATGACGCGTCTTCCCCGCCGCCACCGTCTCGAAAGCGTGCGCCGAACGCGCGATAGATACGGTCGGGCAGGACGCTGATTGTAATCAGGATCAAGCCCAAGACCGCGCCGATGATTATATCCGGC
>CAZCEG010000158.1:0-5679 GCA_964497275.1 uncultured Oceanicaulis sp. | reverse complement strand
GCCTGATCCACAGCGCCGGGCCGGTGGTGGCTGTGCGCGGCCTGAAGAATATCGCCGTGGTGGCGACGCCCTCTGCCGTACTGGTCACGCCGCTTTCTGAAGCGGCCAATATCCGCGCTCTGGCAGAGGCTGAAGGGTTTGCGGCCCAGCGCCGCCTGAGTTTTGCGTCGCGCAAACGCATTGCCGACTGGCTAACCCGCGAAGTCTTGCCCGGCTGGGCGGCGCGCGCATGGGACGCTGAAACCGGCGGCTTTTTCGAGGCGATCGGCATGGACGGCGCGCCGCTTCCCGCCCTGCCGCGGCGGGGCCGGGTTGCCCCGCGCCAGCTTTATGCCTTCTCTGCTGCCAAACGTCATGGCTGGGATCCGGACGGCGCGGCAAGCGCCATGATCGGGAAGGCGCTCGCCTTCCTCGATGGTCCCGCCCGCAGCCCGGCCGGTGGCTGGGCACACGGGCTTGGCGGCGATGGCAGGATCAGCGATGCCCGCCGCGATCTCTATGACCACGCCTTCGTGGCATTGGCGGGCGCGGAAGCCTGCGCAGCGGGTTTCCGGCAGGGCAGGACACTGGCAGAAGAGGCCTTCGAGACAATCGACAGGCTATTTGCTGACACCGTCCATGGCGGCTGGGAGGATGTGGAGACTGCACCCGGCATCAAGCGCGCCAACCCGCACATGCACCTTCTCGAAGCCAGCATTGCCTGGTTCGAGGTGTCAGGTGAGCCCTCCGCGCGAGCGCGCCTTGATGAGATCGCAGCCCTCTTTGAGCACTGGATGTTCGATACCCGCACCGGCGCCCTTCTGGAGCGCTTCAGCAAGGACTGGAGCCGCCCGCTAGATACCCATGTGGAGCCCGGCCACTGCCATGAATGGGCAGGCCTGCTTTATCGGGTCGAGCGGCTTACGGGGCGCGATACGGCGAGCTGGCGGCGGCGGCTGGTGCGCTTTGCCGAGAACGCGGGCACGGCGTCCGGCCTTGCGCTTGACGCGGTGGATCTTGAGGGCGATGAGCTGGCGGCCAGCCACCGGCTATGGCCGCAGCTGGAGCGTTTGCGCTCGCTTCTGGTGACGGCAGAGCTGCCCAGCAAGCCTGAGCAGATCCTTGCGGACATCGAAGCGCACTATCTCTCCCGCGGGCCCGCATGGGGCTGGGTCGATGCTCTGGACGGGGCGCGCAACCCCGCCGTGAAGCAGGTGCCTGCCTCCATGCTCTACCATCTGATGACGGCGTTCGCGCCCTTCCTGCTCCAGCGGCCATAGGCTGCACGCAGCAGCGGTTTGAGACGCATGGTCAAGCAACTGATCTTAATCTGAGACGCAAATCCTAACCTTGGCGCGCCAATAACCGGTAGCGTGGTGCCCGAGCGTCTGGCATAGCGGGCGTGTATGGCATCCTCAGTGCCGGTGTCGGGACCGGCATCTGCCATCGCTGATCGATTGGCGGGGCGGGCATGGGATCAGGCGGGTATTTTGACCGCCTCTTTCGTGTTGAGGAGAGAGGGGCCGGAGGTATCACTCCGGCCCTTCGCTGTCTGGCAGACGTATTTCCTCACGGAACCGTATGTCGATGCCGGGCGTTACCTCTGGGCAACTCACGCGGGAATTTCAGTGAAAGGGAGTGAGACCCATGAGAGTCGACCGGAAGATTGTCTATCTCGGAATTGCCGTCATTCTGGTGGTGGTCGGCGCTGTTGGCTATGCCATCTGGCGTGACAGTCAGACCAGTACGATGGAAATCAATATCGGCGATGAGACCTTGCGCATCGAAACCGAAGGGCGCTAGCGCCGCTTTAACGGCTTGATGGCGCGCATCCGGTGCGCGCCATTTTGCTGTTCGCAAAAAGGGTTTTCCCCGGCCTCCGGAGCGTTAACAATCAGTGCTGTGCTGGATAAAGCCGCATGATTACGCTAGCACTGGAAAAGCTCATCTTTCGGGGACCCCTCACATGACCACTTCCTCCTCCTCTTCCTCCAAATCTGGTAACGCGTCCGCACCCGGCGGCCACGACGATCTCGCCTTCTTCATGGGTGAGAAATGCTCCGTGGAAGGCGCAGTTCTTGAAGTCGACGGCGCGGCCCGCATTGATGGCCAGTTCTCCGGCAAGCTGCGCGCTGTTCACCTGATCGTCGGTGAGAAAGGCCATGTCGCTGGCGATATCTCCAGCGAAACCGCCGATATCATGGGCACGGTGGAAGACACGCTGGTCCTGTCCGGCAAGCTGACCATCCGGGAAGCCGGCCGCATTGAAGGCACGATCACCTATGGCTCGCTGGAAGCCCATGAGGGTGCCCAGCTGGTCGGCCAGATCAATACCCAGGTCCGCTCCACGCGCACGGAAGGCACGTCCTCGCTTTCCAATTTGCGTTCGGCCATCTCGCAGTCTGCACGTGACACGGTACCCGCGGCCAAGCCGGCAGAATCGTCTGGCGGCGCGGATGATGGCGACAGCGAGTCCTGATAACTCAGGCACGCAAGGGTCCAAGCACGAATGGCCTGCACGACGGTCATGTTCGCGAACGCGAAGGGGGGCGCGGGGAAAAGCACGCTTGCTTTTCTCAGCTCCGTCCACTTTGCCGCGTCCTATGATTTGCGCGTCTGCGTGATCGATTTCGACCGGCTCTGCACGACCTATAACGCGATACGCCGGTTTTCCGGGTCGGGTGTGCAGTCTTTCTACCTCGCGCAGGAGCACGGGGAGGGCCGCGACATCGCGCCCGAGGCCGTCGAAGCCGCTCTGGAAACACGCCGCGCATCCAGTGACGTGCTGTTTGTGGATACGCCCGCGGGCTTTCCCGCCACCAGCATGGTGCCAGCCATCCGCCCGCAGGCGATTTTCGTGCCTGTGTCCATCTCAGACGCGGACATTCTGGCGACCCAGATCTATCTTCCGGAACTGGAGGCTGCGGCTGCGCGTATAGCGCAGGAGGGAGTGCGGCCGCCCCGCATCTTCCTTGTCCCCAACCAGGTGTTCGGTCCGGACGACATCATCCGGCTTCGCAGTGCGTTCCGGGGCCATCAGGTGCGCATCGCACCGCCGCTGGTCTTCTCCCGCAAGTTGCGGGACATATTTCACTTCGAGCCCGGCGACGGGAATATCGCGCAGGTCTTTCTGGAGGATGACGGGTTTTTCCGATGGATGTCGTCCGAGATCTACGCCCTGCGGCAGATGCAGGCCTTGAGGGCCTGACGGGATTGCGCGCCTGCATCCTCGCCCTTCTCGGGCTGTGCATGCTGAGCGCTTGCGCCCCCACCCTTACGCTTACCGAGTTTGCCGAACGCCCACCCGGGGTCGAGCTGGAAGAGATTCTGGTCGTTACCAGCCGCGCACCCCTCGACAATGGCACCCTTTTCGGCCGGGACCGGGGCAGCGCGCTGTCCTATGGTGTGTTTGAGGTTTCGGTGCCGCCTGATCGTGAGCCCGGACGCATAGTCTGGCCGCGCGGCACGCCCGATCCGCTGCGCCATTTCACCTTCGCCTCTGCCGAGCTGGCGGCTGACGAGCAGGCCTTTGTGGACAGTCTCAACCGGCGCCTGTCGCAGCTGGACGACGATGAACGCATCATTGTCGTCTTCGTGCATGGCTATAACGAGACGTTTGGCAGCGGCCTGTTCCGCTTTGCCCAGATGATGCACGATTTCCGCATGCCGGGCGTGCCGCTGCACTATTCATGGCCCAGCGCAGGAGACCCCCGATACTACGCCTATGACCTCGACAGCGTGTTCATCGCCCGCGACGGCTTTGCGCGCATGCTGCACCTCGCCTCACAGGCACAGGCCGATCGCATCATTGTCATTGCCCACTCGATGGGGTCGATGCTCACCATGGAGACGCTGCGCGAGCTGGCGGTGTCCGAAGAGACGGCCATATTGAACAAGATCGGCCCGGTGGCCCTGATGTCGCCTGATGTCAGCATTGACGTGTTTCGAAGCCAGCTTGGCTCATTGCGCGATTCCGGCGTGGATTTCATCGTGTTCACCTCATCGCGGGACCGCGCCTTGCGGGCGTCTGCGCTCCTGCGCGGCCAGACCGACCGGCTAGGCTCGCTGCGGTCCATAGAGGAGGTGGCAGACTTGCGCCTGACCGTGGTCGATGTTTCCGAAATGCGCACCGCAGACCCGCTGCGCCATTCTACCCTTGCCATGTCGCCCGCGCTGATCGCGCTATTTGCCGGCACACGCGATTTCGGGCTTAGCGAAGTGCCCGGTCTTGCTGGTACCAGCGGTGTGAACGGCCCGATCAGCTTCTCGGTCAATGCCGTGCGTCAGGTGACCGAGATCATCCTCGCTCCGGCAGCCGCCGCCGCCGAGGTGATCGAAGGGTCAGGCGCTCGGCAGTAGAGGCTAGCCGCCTGACATCTCGTAGAAGGTGGGTGAACCCGGCCCGACCGGCAGGCCCAGCCCGAACGTCCACAGGAAGAACAGCGCGATCCACGTCACGAGGAAGAAGATCGAGTAGGGCAGCATCATCGCGATGACGGTGCCGATGCCGAGCTTTTTGTCGTAGCGTGTCATCCAGGCGAGGATCAGCCCGAAATAGCTCATCATCGGGGTGATGATATTGGTCGATGAATCGCCGATCCGGTAGGCGGCCTGAATGACCTCCGGCGAGTATCCGACCAGCATCAGCATGGGCACGAAGATCGGCGCAGTCACGGCCCATTGCGCGCTGGCCGAACCCAGCATCAGGTTCACGATGCAGCACATGATGATGAAGCCGATGAAGATGGCCGGGCCCGTCAGTCCGGTGTCCTGCAGGAATTGCGCTCCCGCAACCGCCGAGATCGCCCCGAGATTGGACCAGCCGAAAAAGGCCACGAACTGGGCCGCAAAGAAGACCAGCACGATATAAAGGCCGAGCGTGGAGATGGCAGACGCCATGCCGTCAATCACGTCGCGGTCATTCTTCATCGTCCCTGCGGCGCGGCCATAGGCAAAGCCGACAATCAGGAAGAAGAGGAATATCCAGGTCACAAACCCGGTGAAGAAAGGCGCCTGCTGGAAGATCGAGCCGGTGGCAGGATTGCGCAAGGCGCCCCAGCCCGGCAGCCAGTCTGCAAAGTCCAAGTCCGGCGCGAGCGTCCAGGCCATGGCGGCGAAGACGGCAAGCGAGGCAAGCCCCGCCCACATAAGGCCGCGCTTCTCCGGCGAAGAAACGGGCTGCATCATGTTGGCATCGAAGACGGACGGGTCGGCCCGGCTGGAATCGTATTTGCCGAGCTTGGGCTCGACGATGAAAATGGTGACGAGCGAGCCCACAATCGTGATCAGGAAGGTGGAAACCACCATGAAATACCAGTTGGCCGGGGCCGAGACCACGTAATCGGGGTCGATCAGCTGGGCGGCTTCTGTGGTGATCCCCGCCAGCAGAGGGTCGATCGTGCCGATCAGGAGGTTCGCGCTATAGCCGCCGGACGTGCCCGCAAAGGCGGCGGCCATACCCGCCAGCGGATGGCGGCCAAGCGCGTAGAAGACCGCGCCCGCAAGCGGGACCAGCACCACATAACCCATCTCCGACGCGGTATTGGAGAGCACGCCGGCAAACACCACGGCCACTGTCACCATGTGCTTGTTGGCGCCCAGCACGATGGAGCGCACGGCGGCAGAGAGCAGGCCGGACTTTTCCGCGACGCCCACCCCCCAGCATCGCGACCAGCACCACGCCAAGCGGCGCAAAGCTGG
>CAZCEG010000157.1:0-5682 GCA_964497275.1 uncultured Oceanicaulis sp. | reverse complement strand
ACGCCTGCCGCCGCACGTAATCCGGGTCCAGCAACGCCAGCGCCTGGCCTTGCAAGACTGGCGTGAAGCGGGACGGGGGTGGGCCAGGTGAAGAGGATAATCGCAGCGGCGCTCGTTGCGCTTGGTCTTGCCGGGTGTGGCGCCCCGCCAGAGGCGCAGCCGGAAGCGGCGCCGATCTCGGAAGACCCTTCAGGCGCCCGCGCCCTCAGCGGGGACCGTTTCACGCTCGAGATTGAGGGCGAGGCGGCCGATGTTCGTCTTGCCGGCATACGCGCGCCGCGCTCGGGCCCGTCTGCAGAGCTGGCGTCAGCGCGGCTACAGTCCCTGCTGGACGAGGCTGGCGGCGATCTCGCACTCACCCCCGCAGGGCCCGGCCGCAATCGCTATGGCGCGCTTCTGGTGACCGCCACGCGGGGCGATGGTACCACCCTGCAGGAGGCGCTGGTCGCTGAGGGGCTGGCCGCCGTGGATAGCCACGGCGACAACACGGCGCACACCGCCCGGCTGCTGGAGATGGAGGAGGAGGCGCGCAATGCGGGGCTCGGCGCGTGGGGTTTGCGCGACCTTGTGGTCCATTCGACCGATCCGAACGCGCTCGCGCCTCATCTCGACAGCGTACAGATCGTCGAAGGACGCGTGATATCGACCGGCGCGGCCCGCGATGGGCGCATCTATCTCAATTTCGGAACGGACTGGCGTACCGATTTCACGGTGCAGGTGATGCGCCGCGACCGGCGCCGCTTCGAGGCGGCAGGTATCGATCTGCGTGCGCTTGGCGGCGCGATCATCCGGGTGCGCGGCTGGGTGGCCGAGGAAAACGGCCCGATGATCACGCTCGATCATCCCGAAGCGCTCGAACTGGTCGACGCGCCGGAGCCTGCCCGCCTGCCGGGGCGTTAGCCAGCCGGAATGAGCCCGGCTTCTTCCGGGTCGCCGGTGATCTCGGTCAGCGCTTTTTTCAGCTTCTGCAGGGCCTGATGCTCGATCTGGCGCACGCGCTCTTTCGAGATGCCGAGCTCCTCACCCAGCTTCTCCAGCGTTACCGCG
The DNA here is from genome assembly GCA_964497275.1 of uncultured Oceanicaulis sp. Classification (GTDB taxonomy): domain Bacteria; phylum Pseudomonadota; class Alphaproteobacteria; order Caulobacterales; family Maricaulaceae; genus Glycocaulis. The sequence goes on along the minus strand of CAZCEG010000157.1, from coordinate 4,635 downwards.
TCTTCGGTGAGGCGGCGCTGGGCAATGATGTGCCGCTCGCGCGAGGTCAGACGGTTCATTGCATCAGCAAGCCAGGCGCTGCGCTGCGAGCTGTCGCGCTCTTCCATGACGGCCGTTTCGGGCGTCGGGCGCTCATCAGCGAGCAGGTCCTGCCACTCGCCCTCTCCGTCCTCGGTGAAGGGCGCGTTCAAGGAGCGGTCAACGGCCGACAGGCGCGAGGCCATGGCCTCGACATCATCTTCACCTACCCGCAGGGCCTGCGCCACATAGGCGCGGTTCTCAGGGCTAAGCGCGCCTGATCCGGTATCGCGGATGAGGGCGCGCAGCCGGCGCAGATTGAAGAAGAGCGATTTTTGCGCGGCCGTGGTGCCTGTGCGCACGATGGACCAGTTACGCAGCACATAGTCCTGAATGGAGGAACGGATCCACCAGGCGGCATAGGTGGAAAAGCGCACACCACGCTCCGGCTCGAAGCGCGCGGCGGCCTGCATCAGGCCGATATTGCCTTCCTGAACCAGGTCGGCCAGCGGCAGGCCGTAATGCTTGAAGCGGGCAGCCACCGCTATCACGAGACGCATATAGGCGGTGGTCAGCTGGTGCAGGGCGCGCTCATCACCCTCTTCCTTCCACGCAATGGCCAGCTCCAGTTCCTCCTCACGTTCCAGCAGCGGAATGGACATCGCCGATTTCATGAACTGGCGGTCCGGGTCGGCACTGCGGCGCTGCTTGGTATCGCTGATCGTGGCCATGAAACGTCCCCTCATGAACGGGTTGGAGTGACTGGGGAACTCTATTGCATGTAGTATACGCGCAAACGGCGTTCACCGGATCACATTTGCGCCATATTCGCGGGAGAACAGAGTTTCCTCGCTGACATGAGTGCAGGGTCATAACGAAAACGCCCCGCCGGTAAGGGCGGGGCGTCTTTGATCAGGTTATGTAGCCGACCTGTTTATCAGGCCGCCTTTTTCTGAAGCGAGGACGACAGGATCTCCAGCGCCTTTTCGCGGTCAACCTTCTCGACTGCGGCAACCTCGCGCACCATCCGGTCGAGCGCGGATTCGTAAAGCTGGCGCTCGGAATAGGACGGCTCGGGCTGGTCTTCATGGCGGTAGAGGTCGCGCACGACTTCCGCGATGGAAATCAGGTCGCCGGAATTGATCTTGGCTTCGTATTCCTGGGCGCGGCGGCTCCACATGGTGCGCTTGATCTTGGCCTTGCCACGCAGCGTCTTCAGCGCATCGGCCAGCACCTTGTCATTGGCCAGCGGGCGCATGCCCGAGGCGATGGCTTTGGCAGTTGGCACCCGCAGTGTCATCTTGTCCTGCTCGAAGGAGACGACATAGACCTCGATATCGAAGCCTGCGACGGTTTCCTTCTCCACCCCGGTCACACGGCCTACGCCGTGGGCCGGATAAACGATGTAGTCACCTTTTTTGAAGGTCTTGTTGTCATTGGCGGTTTTCTTGGTCATCGACACTCTCTTGGCCAGCCCTGCAGCCGTCAGCGTGTTGGACATCAACGCTCTGGACAATCGTCAAAAAAGCTCCATCCGGCGAAACCGGTGAAGCCAACAGAAAGACGAGAGTTCAGATCAACGCAGATTCCCTGACGGGTCCGCAAAAGCGCGGTTATCGAAGGCGTTTAACGTACCATAAACGTGACAGAATTTCAAATGCTGCGTTTGCGAAGCGTTAAGGAAGTGTTTCCAAAGCCGAATATTGTCTTAATCGCCAGAGCCGGGTTTCTCGGAGAAATACTTCTCAAGCTTACCGGTTTCGGTTTCAAACTGAGCGGCATCGGCAGGCGCGTCTTTCCTGCGGGTAATGTTGGGCCAGCTCGCGGCAAACTTGGCGTTCAGCGCCAGCCATTTGCCGTCTCCATCATCTTCAGTGTCAGGCTTGATGGCCTCTACAGGACATTCAGGCTCGCACACCCCGCAGTCAATACACTCGTCTGGATGGATGACGAGCATGTTCTCGCCCTCGTAGAAACAGTCCACGGGGCAGACTTCCACGCAATCGGTGAACTTGCAGCGAATGCAGGCATCGGTGACGATATAGGTCATGGTGCGGACGCGGGAGCTCTCGAGCGGCGGGTGCAAGCGACATGGAACCCGCGACCCGGTTTGTCAATTGCTGCTCTGCTCGGGACGGCTGTCCCTACACGATGACGTAAAGCTGCCGGGCCTCCGCTGCCGGTCCACGCCGCATGCCCAGCGCCCGGATTTCCACCCTCATGATCCGGCCGGAGAACGCGAGGGTGAGGATATCACCCTGTTGAACAAGGCTTGCGGGCTTGTCGATGCGGGTGATTGTTCCTGCCCGCTCCAGCCGGACCCCGCCATCCGAGACGAAGCGCGCCGCCAGCGCCCGCGATTTCAGGAAGCGTGCCTGAAACAGCCAGACATCAAGGCGCTGGCGCGCCTCGCTCACGCGCGGGAACCCTTACGGCGCCGTGGCCGTGCTGTGTGGCGCTGGCGCGGGGCGGTGGCGGGTGACAGGTCCAGCTTTGCAAGAGCGGCAAACGGGCTGTCGGCTGGCGGCGGGGCCGGGCTCGCGGCCTGTTCTGTGGCCGTGCGACGCGCCCGGCTGGCCCAGAAGGCCGGTGCGTCGTCTGCCGCCTTCCTGACCCTGCGATAGCCAAGGGCGCGCAAGACTGCGTCGAGATCATCCGGCGTGCAGCCCAGCAGCGCCGTCATGGCGGGCGAAGGCGTGAACCAGCCGCGCGGATGGGTCTTGCGGGCATCCCGGATCAGGTCTGCGAGACGTTCCAGCATGTCGATGCGCACCACCAGCGGCCCGCAGGCGCGATATCCGGCTGCGGCAAGGTCAGCCGCGCTGGAGCCCTCGGGCAGAGGCAGGCTGACTCGCCCGGCAGGCGGCGCAAAGCGCAAAGCGGCATCGCCCTTGTGGACGGCTCTCAGAAGCGCGTTCAGCGAGGCAGCGGCTGGCTTGAGAAGGGCGGGCATGAAGACCGAATGCTCGCCGATCTTCACTCCGGCAGCGCGCAGCTGGCGGCGCTCGCGGGTGGAGAGATGGGTCAGATCATCGGCCAGAGGCGCGCGGGCGCTCGCCCCGCCCTCTTCCACCAGCCGGAAGGCAATGCCGCGCGCCAGCCCGTCCAGCGCGCCAGGCGTCGTCGTGAGGCTGCGCAAGGCCAGCAGAGGCTTCAGGCGCGCATCGACATGCCCTGCAATAAAGCCCTGCAGGCGCGTGGCGGCGCGCGCGGTGGCCTCGCTGGAGCCGAGCTCGCCGCCAATCAGGCTGACAGCAGGCAATAGCGGGTCTGTGCCTGCGGCCAGCCGGGCGATTTTCTCGCCCTGCCAGATCACGAAGCCGTCCTCATCGAGTGCGAGGTCTTCAGATTTTGCTCGCGCCAGCTGGCCGAGGCGGCGATTGATCTCCGGGCGCACGGCCTTCATCGCCGCTCCGGCAACGGCGCGCTTTGCCATTGGCGTGGCGGCAGCATCGGCGCTGAAGCTCAGACCCTTGAGGCGGCCGACGAAATGGCCTTCCACCGTCACTTCGCCCTGATGATCCACCCCGGCGGCCAGATCGCCCTTCTCACGCAGCCCCTTGACCAGCGCAAAGGTGCGCCGGTCGATGAAGCGGCTCATCAGCGCTTCGTGCAGCGCATCGGAGAGGGCGTCTTCCACTTCGCGTGTGCGGCCCTGCCAGTAAGCAGGATCACGCGTCCAGTCAGGCCGGTTGGCGGCATAGGCCCAGGTGCGCACATGGGCGAGGCGCTGCGATAGCAGGCTCACATCGCCTGCCGTGCGCGATACGCGCGAAAGCTGCGCCTCCAGCCAGGCATCGGGCAGAACGCTCTCCTTGCTCATCAGATAGGCATGGATGCGCCCGGCAAGGCGCGCATGCTCATCCACGCTGGTTTTACGAAAATCGGGGATGCAGCACACTTCCCATAGCCGCCGCAGCCCGTTCGGAGCGCGCGCTAGCGCCTGCACGTCTGGATCGCGCGCCAGCACCTCCAGCACCTGCTCATCAAGCGCGTTGCGCACCCGCTCCAGCCCCGGAATGCCCGGCGGATGGACCAGCGAATTGCGCAAGGCGGCAAGGTTGGAAAAATCGAGCGCGCTATTGCGCCAGACGAGGGACCGGACCGGATCGAAGGTGTGGTTTTCCACCGCCTCGATGGTGTCTGCGTCCATGGGCCGGGCATCGCCCGTCTCGCCGAACGTGCCGTCAGAGCGGAAGCGCCCTGCGCGCCCGGCAATCTGGCCGATCTCGTCAGGCCTCAGGCGCCTGCGGCGATGGCCATCAAACTTGGACAGCGCGGCAAAGGCGACATGGTCCACATCCATGTTGAGGCCCATGCCGATCGCGTCTGTCGCGACGAGATAATCCACCTCGCCGGACTGGTAGAGCTCTACCTGCGCATTGCGGGTGCGCGGGGAGAGCGCGCCCATCACCACGGCGGCTCCGCCGCGCTGGCGGCGTATCAGCTCTGCGATGGCGTAAACATCTTCCGCCGAGAAGGCGACGATGGCAGAACGGCGCGGCAGCTTGGACAGCTTCTTTGCGCCGGAATAGGTGAGGGTGGAGAAGCGCTCGCGCTCTTCGCGCCGCGCATCAGGCACCAGCCTTGCCAGCATGGGCGCCATCGTGCCTGCAC
>CAZCEG010000156.1:0-5685 GCA_964497275.1 uncultured Oceanicaulis sp. | reverse complement strand
GGATGGTCTGTGTGTCGCCTGTGTTTGCAAGGGCGTGACCGACCAGCCAGGTATGCGCTGCGATGATGTCGGTATGGCCCGCCGGGCGGCGCTGCACGGTGAGGGCAGCGGACTCCGCAAACAGGCTGGTTGCTTCGTCATGCCGTCCCTGAGCCGCGAGATTGCGGGCGAGGTTGAAGAGGACCCGCGCCAGCCTCTGCGGGTTGGAACCCATACGGCCATCGCTGGCTCTGGCATCAGCGACCGCGCTGCGCAGCAGGGTCTCCGCCTCGCCGTGCAGACCGGCCCCATCGAGCGCCCGGGCGAGATTATTGCCATAGGTTTCCCGGGCGGAGCCATCCGAGCCTTCGTAAAGACCCCGCAATATGGTTGCACTGTCGGTGAACCGGCCCGCGTCGAAATAGGCTTCTGCGAGATCGTTGAGGTAGACGAAGGGCTCGCCGGATTCGCCGCTGGCTCTGGCCAGCTGAACCGCGCGCTCCAGAAGCGGAATGGCCTCTTCGGCGCGCCCTTGCGGCAAGAGCGTGCGCGCTAGCGCATAAAGGCGGCTGTGGATGCTGCCGGTAATTTCGCCGCCTGCCTCTGCTTCGGCGAGGCGCGCGAGCGCGATGGCTTCGGATTCGGCGTAGCGGCCCTCCTGAAACAGGGCGCGGGCCCGGGCCTCAAGAGCTAGATCCGGAAGGTGACGGGCGAGTTGATCATAGCGGTCGGCCATGGCGCGGGCATTGCGCGCACCATGCGCATCACCGCTGGCCTCGCGGGCGGCTGCCATCCGGTAGTTGATGTGTGCCTGCAGCGCCCAAAGCTCCCCTCGCTCAAGGTCCAGCCCCGTTCGTGCCGACTGGTTACAGGTCTGGAACAGGGCTGCCGCGTCCTGAAAACGGTTTGCCTCCATGGCGGCTTCCGCTTGCGCGCAGGCGGTAGCCGCTTCGCCTTGCAGCGCGGAATGGGGACCGGGCGACTGGGCGGCCAGCTCGCTGGCCAGAAGGAGTGCTGTCCACATCGGTCTAGCTCCCCGGCTCGCCCGGCGGGATCAGCCGCCACTGGAACAGTATCGAACCTGCCTGCGCATCAAGGGCAGGGCGTGAGCGGGCACTGCGCGTCGCCGATCCGCCAAAGGCAGCCATACCCATAAGCTGGCCAAGGGCTGATTGCTGCGCAGCATCGACGCGGGCATCGCCGGAGCGCGTGAGGCTGGTCTGGGTCAGGAAGGAGAAGTCGAGCGGCACGGCTGCGCCCGGTTCGCGCTCCACCGCCAGCAATACCAGACGCTCAAGCCCGGCGCTCGCCGGCTGGCCCATCGTCCAGTCATAGGTGCGAAGCCCTGCCCAGACGATGCGCGGTGCTTCACCCGGCTCGATGCGTGTGCTCGTCGATACGCCAAGGAAGGGCAGGCGGTACACGCCCGCCTGGCTGTCGATATAGAGCGGGGTCACGTCAATGGCCCGGTCGCCGGTATTGGTCAGGCGCACATAGACGATGTCGCAATGATAGAGATCGAGGGCATCGAGATCGCTGGCACCCAGATCTGAAAGGGCGACGGCATCGGCCGGAATGGTATCCGGGCTTGGCAGCGAGCAGGGCCAGTCATCGGGCGCGCGGGCGCTGTCAGACAGGCGCGGCGGCGTCGCCCGCCAGACAAAGGCCTCGTATTGCAGGCTGGAGAGCCCGGATGCGCCCTGCAGCGCGCTCGCGGCATTGAGAAGATTGCGTACCCGCGACAGCTTCTGCAGCTCGGCCTCGACCATGCTCATCAGCGCGTCACTGTCTGTACCGGGCTCGATAACGATGCGGGCAGAGCGGTCGCGGCCCGTGGCGATGATGTCCGGTTCGCCGCGCAGGAGCCAGATGGCGTCGTCCTGTACGCGGATGCGCACATCGGCGGGCTCTGTCGAGGGGCGGAATTCCAAGGGTGCCAGCAGCGTCTCGGGATTGGCCGCCGCCAGCCGGGTGAGCGCCGTCATCGCGCGGGTCTCGACCTCGCTGGTGTCAGCGGGCGGCGCTTCCACGGCAACGCTCAAGGTGAAACGCACGCCGGGATCGACCATGCGGGCGGTCATGTAGGCGGTGCGGCCGGGCAGGGCGCGGGCAGCCTCATGACCGTCAAACCCGGTCAGGACGGCGCGTGTGCCGGTCTGGCCCACCTCCACCGCCTCCACGAAATAGGGGCCGGGGAAGGAGGGATGGGGGCCTTGCGTATCCGGATCGCGCACGATGATCTCGAACACCGCGCCTTCGCCAACGCCGTCAAGCGCTCCGGCTTCGATCTCGGCGGTGTCGCGGGCAAGATGGCGCGCCTGCCAGTTGGGTGTCCGGATCGAGCCTTCCTGACCCAGAAGCGTGCGATCAAGATCGCCTTCAAAGAGCGGCGCGGGCGCGCGGCTGCCCCAGTCATTATAGCCGGAGAGCACCCGGTAGGCGAGTTCGCGATAGGTCGCGACACCGCCCTGCATCAGCCCGTTGGCGATATGGAAGGTCATCACGCCGAGATTCTTGCGCGCGTCCGGCGCGCCTATCATCGGCATCAGGCCTTCCAGCGCCAGCTGGCCGGAATGGGCGGCATAGAAGGCGACAAACCCGCCCTCGCCCGATCCGCGCACGGGGATGGAGGCTTCAGGGCGCGTCACCGCGCTGCCCGAGCGGGTGGAGCGCGCGCGCTGTTCAGCAGCCAGCAGCGCTTCGGCGGGAATGCCCAGCATGTCCTCTGTCACGGCGCGGGTGCGAAACTCGCCGCCCGGCCCGGCCCCCCGATTGGCACCGCCCGAATGACACGTATCCACCACCAGCCAGACAAACACATTGCGTTCGCGCAGCGCGTCGAGGAAGGCGCCGATCTCGTCGTCAATCAGCGCATTGCGTACACCTGCCTGCCGGTCCCCTTGAGCGCCTTCCCAGGCGCCGATATCGAGGGGCAGGAAAATCTCGTCAAAGCCATTGGCTTCCAGAAGGGGCGCCCCCTCGGGCTGGGGCTGGCGCGAGCCATGGCCGGAAAAATAGATCAGCACTTCGTCGCCGGGGCTTGCGCGTTCCAGCATGAGCGCGAAGGCGGAGAGGATTTCGGCGCGGGTCGGTTCGCCGTGCGAGGCAAAGTCGATACCGGTCTGCTCCAGACCGTCGGCGAGCACGTGAATGTCGGCATCGGCAACGTCATAGGCGCGCAAGGCCCGGATCATCAGGGCGACATCATTGCGCGGCCCGAACAGCTCGACGCCGGGGCCAATGCGTTCCTCGTCATAGCCGGACGCGCCGATAAGCAGGGCGTGGCGGCGCGGCGCATCGGCCAGGGCCGGCGCGGCGGCTATCAGAACCAGTCCGCACACTGCCGTTATCGTGCCTTGCAGGAATTTCATCGCCATCCCTCCCCGTTTACCCTGTGCTCCTTCTCACTCTGGCACGCAGCATGGCGGACCGGGAGCGCGAAAATCTGACATTGAAGGTCAGCCTGACGGATGATGGGTGATGCCGGGCCCGACCCCTGCATCACCCATCCCCTTAGCTTCCGGCGGGAGCGTCCGGAAACCTTGTCCGTTCTAGTTGGTCACCATGTTGAAGCTGACGCCAACCTGACCGAGATTGCGCACTTCGACGCGGAAATTGCCGGTCCAGCGCGGGGTCCAGAAGCAGGACATGCGGTCGGAATAGTCGATGTGGCGGCAGATCAGATTGCCGTTCTGGTCATAGACATACATGTCCAGATCGGTGCGGCCGGGGCCGCTGGCCCAGACGGCAGCGCGTTCACCGCCGCGGAAGCTGATATTATAGCTGGTCGTGCCACGCGCGCTCACCCAGCCGGAGGCCCGGCCCGGACCGCCAACACGGCCACGCGAAGCTTGCGCCTCGGTCTCGGCGATCAGGCCGGTCAGGGCCTCGTCCCCGCGTGCCAGCACACGGGCTTCGTCGAGCATGTCCCCGGCGGACGCAAACTCGATATCGGCTTCCTCGGCCTCACCGTCCTGCTCGGCGATCTCGTATTCACGCTCCTCGACATCCACACCCTGACGGATGCGGGCCGCAACGATCACGGCCAGCGGGTCGCGGGCATCAAGGCCATAGGCATAGAGGTCCTGGGACAGGGCCAGCAATTCCACGCCGGTCGTTTCCTCGCTGCGGTCGGTCTCGGCGATATTGGTGCCCTCTTCGTCAAAAGCGGCAGCCGTGCCACACAGGGCGATAGCGGCAGTAGCCGCAAGCAGAGATGAAAGTTTCATTGTTCACACTCCTTCATGAACAGGATTTTGAAAACTCAAAAAGGCTGCTTTGCAGGCCTGTCCTGTAAAACGCCTCGGTAACGTCGCATCTCCATCGGTATCGCGGGCTGGAGGGCGTTGAAAAGTGCAAAATAATCCCTGTCAGGATTTGTCAGAAAGGCCTTGCGAGTGTGCGTGTTCAAACCTGACAGTCCTTGTCATTAGGGTCTGACCGTCCGGCTTGGCAGTTTGGGGGAAAGGGACCGGGAGCCTGACACCATGATGATGACACCGCTGCGGCTGAGCGTTCTTGCCGGAACGAGCCTTGTCCTGCTGGCCAGCGCACATGTTCTGGAACGAGCTGACCGGCTGACATCGCAAGAACCCGCCTCTGTGCCCGCCATTGCGGGGCAGACGCATCACGCACCGGACATGCTGGAGCGGGCTCTGGCATCGGTCGTCACCCTCTATGCTGAAAGATCGGCAAGCGAGCCGGTACTGATCGCGGCAGGCGAGGAGGGTGGATTTGAGGACGCCAATCGCGAGCCCGGCCAGGAGGGCTGGACGTGGCGGGCAGGGTCGGGCTTTGCCGTGGCGGCGGGCGGCTATGTGCTGACCAATCACCATGTCATCGCGGATGCGCGGCGGATCGAGGCGCGCCTGCCCGATGGGCGCAGGGTCCGCGGCGAGCTTGTCGGCAGTGATCCGCTGACCGACCTCGCGCTTGTCCGCATCGAGGCGGATCTGCCTGCGCTGGCATGGCGCGATGAGGCGGTCATACCCGTCGGAGGTCAGGTCTACGCGATCGGGTCACCGCTCGATTTCCACCTGTCGGTCAGTTCAGGCGTGATCGGCGGGTTTGCCCGCGCCTATGACGGCGCCGATCCGGTCAGCTATGTCCAGCATGATGCCGCCCTCAATCCGGGCAATTCCGGCGGGCCGCTGCTGGATGCGCAAGGCCGCGTGATCGGGGTGAATACCGCGATCCCGCAGGAAGCCTTCTTCAATGTCGGCATCTCGCTGGCCATTCCCGCAGACACGGCCGCGCCTGTCGCGCGCGCCCTGCTGGAACAGGGGCGGGTGCAGCGGGGATATCTGGGTATCACGGTGCGCGCCCTGCACGGGCCGCTGGCCAGTGCGCTGGGCAGGGCCAGCGGGCAGGGCTTGCTCATCGAGACGGTCGATCCGGGTTCGCCTGCAGAGGAGGCGCGCCTGCGGCCGGGTGACACGCTGTTGCAGGTCAATGGCCGCCCGGAATCGGTCCCGCGGGAACTGGCGGGGGATCTCCTGACGACGCCGCCGGGCGAGGAGATCGCGCTTGGTGTTCATGACGGTCAGGCCCGCATCCAGATCGCCGTGGAGCTGGCGGCCCGGCGCGACAGCGCGATAGCCGGGCGCAGCCGCGAGGCAGGCGGGCGGACCGAACCCGGCCATGGCTTCGGCCTTGTTCTGGCCAGCGCGCCATCGGGCAGCGGCGTGATCATAGACGAGGTGCTGG
>CAZCEG010000155.1:0-5694 GCA_964497275.1 uncultured Oceanicaulis sp. | reverse complement strand
GCTTACCGTCGATTCAAGGGACGTGGTCTGACTGTGCTGTGAGGGAGGCGCATTGATGGATCTGCATACCGAAACCTTCATCGAAACCATTGACCCGCTGGAAAGCGTCGAGCAGGCGGTAATCGCCGAGCAGTACGCTTATGAGCGCGACGATACAGAGCTGCACATGGCCGTGCCCGGCGAATGGCGCGACCATCAGATCTGGTTTGCCTGGCGTCCGGAGCTCGACGTGCTCCACGTCTGCGCCAGCCTAGAGCTGAAGACGCCGCCCACCCGCTTCCGGGAAGTGTGCGAGCTCGTTACCCGGCTCAATGAACGCCTCTGGCTTGGCCATTTCGATGTCTGGGCAGAGGACGGCTCTGTCATCTTCCGTCACGCCCTGTCTCTGGCAGGCGGCGAGACGGTCAGCCCGGCTCAAGCCGCTGCCCTGATCGTGGCGGCGCGCGAGGCAGGTGAACGTCTCTACCCCGCCTTCAACTATCTGGTCTGGGGCGGCAAGAGCGTTCAGGAAGCGGTCTCCGCTGCCATGTTCGACACCGCGGGCGAGGCCTGAGAAAGTTACCCAATGCCCGCAGCGTCCAATGTTACAGGTAAGGTCGCGCTGATTGGCGCAGGCCGCATGGGCGCTGCGCTGGCAAGCGGGTGGCTGCGGCAACGCCATGGCGGGCTTGATGCCCAGACCCTCGTCATTGTCGATCCCTCGCCGGGTGATGAGGCTCTGGAGCTTGCCCAGCGCCATGGCATCACCATCCTGCCGGAATTGACCAAAAAGGCCGCCTCCGGCGTTGACCGGGTTGTGCTGGCGGTCAAGCCGCAGACCTTCCCGGCGCTCGCCGAGAGCCTTGCCGCCAAGATACCCCCGCGTGCGCTGATCATCTCGATTCTCGCCGGTGTCGGCCTGATCGCGCTGGGCCGGGCCTTTCCCGGCCATCCGGTTGTGCGGGCCATGCCCAACACGCCCGGCGCCATTGGCAAGGGCATCACGGTCGGCATTTCAAGCCTTGAGGCCGACGCGCCGGAATATCGGGCTGCTGCCGAAGCGCTGCTCAAGGTCACCGGCGCGTATGAGTGGGTCGAGGACGAGCGGCTGATGGATGCAGTCACCGCCGTTTCCGGCTCCGGGCCCGCCTATGTGTTCCTGATGTGCGAGGCACTGACGCGCGCAGGCGAGGCTGAAGGCCTTCCCCCGGCATTGGCGGAGAAGCTGGCAGTCGCCACGGTAGCGGGTGCTGGTGCACTTCTCGAAGACGGTCTCAAGCGCAAGACCGCAGACGCTGCAGCCCTGCGCCGCGCTGTGACATCGCCTGGGGGCACGACGCAGGCTGCACTCGACGTGCTGATGAGCGGCGGCGGCCTTCCCATGCTGATCCGCAATGCGGTCTCGGCAGCAGAACGTCAGGCCCGCAAGCTCGGCGGGGCGATGCAATTCTAGAAACTTGGCGTCACGCCGGTATCCAGAGCGTCGCCCGTAAACCGCCTTCCGGCGCCTCTCCCAGACACACATCTCCGCCATGAGCGCGCGCCGCATCGCGGGCAATGGCAAGGCCAAGACCGACGCCTTTCTGGTTGGCATTGCGCGACGGGTCGAGCCGGTTGAACGGCTTGAAGGCATCCTCATGCTGGTCCTCAGGGATACCCGGCCCGTCATCATCGACGCGAAACTCGATGCGCCCGCCGCAATGGACGAGCGACAGGGCAACTTTCTCGCCGTGGGCCAAGGCATTTTCGACAAGATTATTGAGCGCGCGGCGCAGGGTTCCGCCGCGCACTTCATGGATCAGCCTGTCGGGCAAAGTCAGCGCGATCTCGCGGCCGGAACGCGCCGCATTGGCCGCCAGTTCGCGCGCCAGCGCGCTCAAATCTTCCCGCGTGCTTTCCTCCCCGCTCTGTCCGCGCGCAAAGGCGAGATACTCCTCGAGCGCTGCTTCCATCTCCGCGATATCACCGATCGCATCCTCGCGCTCCGGGCTGGCGGGCATCAGCGCCAATTGCAGGCGCAAGCGCGTCAGCGGCGTGCGCAAATCATGGCTCACCCCGGCGAGCAAGGCGGTGCGCTGCTCCACATAGCGGGTCAGGCGCTCGCGCATATCGATGAAGGCGGTGGCGGCCTGGCGCACCTCGCGCGCGCCAGCGGGGCGGAAATCGGCCGTGTCCTGTCCGCGCCCGAAGGCTTCGGCGGCAGCGGCAAGGCGCTGAATGGGCTTTGCCTGATTGCGGATGAAGATGAGCGAGATCGCCGTCAGCAGGGTGGAGGCGCCAAATATCCACAAGATGAAGATATGGCCGGTGGTGGCAAACGCGCGCTCGCGCGAGGCGATGAAGCGCAGCACGCCTTGATCCACCTGCACCCTTATGTCGACATATTCGGGATAGCGGGTGGTATCGAACCAGAAGGCATTATCGAGTCTGGCCGTCAGCGCACGCCGCAAGGACCGGTCCAGCGCGCGGAAGAAGGCCGTTCGCCGGCTGTCGGGCAGCACATCGCCTTCGCGCAAATCCACCGACAGGCCCACCGTCTCGAAGGCAAGGCTTGCCAGCGGATCAAAGCCTTCCGGCCCCGAGCGTTCATAGAGCGCGGTCACCATGGCGACATCGCCAGCAACGCTTTCTGACAGGCGCGAGGTCACCGTCTGCCAGTGCTCTTCAAAGAAGGACCAGGTCACCGCCACCTGCATCATCGCCACGGGCAGGACGATGATGAGCAAGGAGCGGCCAAACAGGCTCGTCGGCAGATAGCGCTTGATGCCCAGCCGCATGGCCCGCCTACCTCATCTGCTCGCTGTCAAACACAGGCTCAGCCACCAGCTTGTAGCCTTCCCCGCGCACAGTCTGAAGGAAAACCGGGTCCTTGGGATCATCTTCGATCTTGCGGCGCAGGCGGGTCATCTGCACGTCCACCGCCCGCTCGCCCGCCCCGCCAGCCGCGCGCTCCGACAGCACGAACCGGTCCACCGGCTCTCCGGCAGACTGGGCAAGCGCGCCAAGAAGCGCAGCCTCCCCGCCCGTCAGACGCACGCGGGCCTCGCCGCGCGTCAGCTGGCCGGTTTCCAGCTCGAACATCCAGTCTCCGAAGCGGACGCGGCGGGCAGCCTGCTTTTTCGGCAGGACACGGCGCAATATAGCCTGCACCCGCAAGATCAGTTCCTCAGGCTCAAAGGGCTTGGCCAGATAATCGTCCGCGCCGAGCGTCAGCCCCTTGATGCGGTCTTCCGGCTCTCCGCGCGCGGTCAAGAGCAGGATCGGGCAGTCATGGGATTTGCGCACTTCGCGCGTCAGCTCAAACCCGTCCATGCCCGGCATCATCACGTCGAGGATCAGGAGATCAAACGCCAGAGAGCGCAGCATGGCCAGTGCCTTGGCAGCATCGGGCGCTGCCGACACCCGAAAGCCCCGCTCGCGCAGAAAGCGGCTGAGCAAGGCGCGGATACGGTCATCATCATCGACGACGAGGATATGGGTTTCAGGCGGTAGTCCGGTCATCCCTGCTCCGCGGGGTCAAACACTCGCGGGCAAGGATGGACCGGATCGGCCACGCATCAAAGTGGCAGGATGTTACACGGCGTTTCAGGCCGCAGAACTCATGCCGCCCGGATGCGGTCGAGGAAGCGGGCGACATCGCCGCGCAGCTGCTCTGCCTGACGGCCAAGCTCACCTGCTGCCTCCACCACGGCCCCTGCCGACTGGCTCGTCTCGCGCGCGCCTTGCAGAACCTCCGTGATCGTGCGCGACACCATGCCGGAGCTTTCAGCCGTCTGGCTGGTATTGCGTTCGATTTCGGCTGTGGCGGCACTCTGCTCCTCGACGGCGGCAGAAATGGAGGTGGAGACCCCCGTCACCTGCCCGATGGAGGACGACACGTCCGCGATGGCCGCAACGGCGGCTTTCACCACTGACTGCACATTCGCGATCTGGCCGGAGATTTCCTCGGTGGCCTTGGCTGTCTGGGCGGCCAGCGATTTCACTTCGCTGGCGACGACCGCAAAGCCCTTGCCTGCTTCGCCTGCCCGCGCAGCTTCGATGGTGGCATTGAGGGCCAGAAGGTTAGTCTGCTCGGCCACCGTCTCGATGAGATTGACGATATTTCCGATCTTTTCAGCGGCCTGCGCCAGCTCCTCCATCGTGGCGGCGGTGCGCTGGGCCTCCTGCGAGGCTTGCGACGAGGCGCCCGCCGCCTCGCCTGCCCGCTCGGAAATCTCGCCAATCGCGCGCGTCAGCTCGCCCGCCGCCTGAGCGACGGTGCGCGCAGCAGTGCTCGCCTGTTCGGAGGCTGCGGCGACCGAGGAGGAGCGCTCGCTGGTACCTTCGGCCGTCTGCGCCATTGCCCGCGCGGTGGTGGACAACTCCTCTGAAGCGGCCGCAACAGACGACACAATCGCCGACACCGTGCGTTCAAACTCGTCGGCCAGCTGATTGCGTTCACTCGTCTTGGTGCGCTGGGCGCACGCCTCGATAGTGGACATGCACAGATCCATGTCCAGCATGGCGGCTTTCACCAGCGTATCGAGCGCCGCTTCCAGCTCCGCCTCATTCCCGGATCGCCGAAAGAAGCCCTTGCCAGCGAGCGAGCGGCGCGTGATTGCGCGCACCATGCCGCCGACAATCTTCGCATAGCCGCCAAAATACCAGGCCGGTTTCAGGCCAAGTCGGGCATGGGTCTCGCCAATCCGCTCGACGGATTTGAGATAATCGGCCCCGTAACTTGCATCGCAGATGCGCAGCCAGTGCTCCAGCTGCTTCTGGCGGGCGTGGGCGCGCATATTCGCGTCCTTGAACATCACATCGACTTCAGGGTGCTTGGAGATGTCGAGATAGAACTGATCCAGTATCGCGGGCAGCTCAGCCTCCACCAGCGGTCTCAAGCCGCGAAGGCGCTGCCGGTCAGCATCGGAAAAGGCAAGGAACGCAAAGCGTTCGGAAAGGTCGGTGTGGCCTGCGCTCATGGCGTCTGTCCTGCAAGATCGCGGCGCCGGAACATCCGCCCGCAAGGAAATCCTGACCATGAGTAGGGTTAATGGATGTTAAATCATGTTAACGCTGCAAGGCAGCACGCAGATAGGGCCATGCGCTCCACGCTGCGAGGGCAGCCGCCAGCCAGACCCCGCCTGTCCAGATGTAGAACCAGCGCGAAACATCATCGAAGCCCAAAAGGACGAGGACAAAGGGCAGTGCGACAAGCAGCATGAGGAAGGCGGTCTTGGCCTTGGCCTCCATTGTCACCGCATAGGCACCTTCGGGACGCTTGGGTCCGGCAAGCCTCAACCCCGTGACGAGAATATCGCGCGCAAGGATGATCGCGACCGGTATCGCCAGCCACGGATTGCCGCCCGCGATCAGCACGTAGGCCACAAGATAGCCGCCGGTGAGCATCTTGTCGGCGATGGGGTCGAGCAGCGCGCCGAGCGGCGTGACAGCGTTGAACTTTCGCGCGAGCACACCGTCGAGCCAGTCGGTTGATGCCGCCAGCGCCAGAAGCAGGCCGGATGCGAGACCATAGAAGACCGCATTCTCTTCCAGCGCGGCCCCTGCGCTTTCCAGAAGCAGCCATGCCCCCAACAGGCCCGCGAGCCCGCGCGACACGGTAAGGGCATTGGGGAGCTGGGTCAGAACCGCGCGCATCGTCACCGCCTACTCGTGGAAATGGTCGTAAATCTTGCGGGCGAGGGCCTTGGAGACACCCTCCACAGTTTCAAGATC
>CAZCEG010000154.1:0-5794 GCA_964497275.1 uncultured Oceanicaulis sp. | reverse complement strand
CCCGCTCCAGCACGTCGATACGACGTGGAAATTCCGCGACATGATCATTTATCGCGATGCGCTGGCCGAGGCTCTTGGTCTCGAGATGCGCGTCGAAATCAATGAGGACGGCCTGAAGCGCGGCATCAATCCCTTTGCCAGCGGCTCGAACCTGCATACCCAGGTGATGAAGACCGAGGCCCTGCGCGCCGCGATGAACCGTCACGGCTATGACGCTGCCTTTGGCGGCGCACGCCGCGACGAGGAGAAATCACGCGCCAAGGAGCGCATCTTTTCCTTCCGCGACAGCAATCATGGCTGGGAGCCGCGTAATCAGCGCCCTGAACTCTGGCGGACCTACAACACGCGTATCAGGCAGGGAGAATCGATCCGGGTCTTCCCGCTGTCCAACTGGACCGAGCTCGATATCTGGCAATACATCCTGGAAGAGGACATCCCGATTGTACCGCTTTATCTCGCGGCCGAGCGGCCGGTGGTGGAGCGCGATGGCCAGCTCCTCATGGTCGATGATGACCGCTTCGTGTTCGAGCCAGGCCAGACAGCGAAGATGCGCATGGTGCGCTTTCGCACGCTCGGCTGCTATCCGCTGACCGGGGCAATCGAATCCACGGCCGATACACTTGAGCAGGTGGTCATGGAGATGCTCACCGCCCGCACCTCGGAGCGGTCCGGGCGCCTGATCGACCATGACGAGGCCGGCTCGATGGAAAAGAAGAAGCGCGAGGGGTATTTCTAGGCCATGGATACGCGCGCAGAAATTATTTCACGCCTTACCCGCACCGGTGACAGGGGCGTGTTGCGGTTCATCACCTGCGGCTCCGTGGATGATGGCAAATCTACCCTGATCGGGCGGCTGCTCTACGATTCCAAGCTGATCTTTGAAGACCAGCTCTCCACGCTGGAAAAGGATTCCAAAAAGCACGGGACCGTGGGCGAGGAAATGGACTTCGCCCTCCTGCTGGACGGGCTGGAAGCCGAGCGTCAGCAGGGCATCACCATTGATGTCGCCTACCGCTTCTTCTCCACCGACAAGCGCAAGTTTGTCGTCGCCGATACGCCCGGCCATGAACAATATACGCGCAATATGGCGACCGGCGCGTCTACCGCGGATCTGGCCATCATCCTCATCGATGCGCGCAAGGGCGTGCTGGTGCAGACCCTGCGCCACTCCTACATCGCGCACATGATGGGCATCCGCCATGTCGTGCTGGCGGTGAACAAGATGGACCTGGCCGGTCATTCGCGCGCCCGCTTCCACGAGATCGTGGCCAGCTATCTGGCAAAGGTCGAGGGGCTGGGCTTTGAGACCATCACGCCCATCCCGATGTCAGCCCGGTTCGGCGATAACGTGACCATGCGGTCAGCGGCTATGGACTGGCATGACGGACCGACGCTGCTGGAGCATCTTGAAGACATTGCCACCGAGGCGGATGCCCGCTCAGGCCCGTTCCGCTTTCCTGTCCAGTGGGTGAACCGGCCGAATCTCGATTTTCGCGGGTTTGCCGGCACCATCGTCTCCGGCACCGTGAAGCCCGGCGACGAGATCGTCGTGGCGTCCAGTGGCCAGAAGGCCAGGGTTTCGCGCATCGTTACCGCCGAGGGCGATGTGGACGAAGCAGGGGCCGGTGAGGCTGTCACGCTGGTGCTCGATGCGGAAATCGACATCATTCGCGGCGACATGCTGTCAGGATCGCAGGACCGGCCGGAAGTCGCCAGCCAGTTCGCCGCCGAGGTGCTCTGGATGCATGAGGATGCCATGTATCCCGGCCGCTCCTACCTGCTCAAGGCGGGCGGGCAGGTAACCCCTGTTTCGGTAACCGAGCTGAAATACGGCGTCGACGTGAACACCTATGAGCACATCCCGGCCAAGGAGCTGGGGATGAACGGGATCGGCCAGTGCAATCTGTCCACCAGCCGCGCCATCGCCTTTGATCCCTATCACGAGATCCGCGACACCGGCTCCTTCATCCTGATCGACCGCTATACCAACCAGACCGTCGGGGCGGGCATGATCCGCTTCGCGCTGCGCCGGGCGACGAACATCCATGCGCAGAAAATGGATGTCACCAAGACCCAGCGCGCGGCCCTCAAGGCACAAAAGCCTGCCGTCATCTGGTTCACGGGCCTGTCGGGGGCGGGCAAGTCGACCATCGCCAATATCGTGGAGCGGCGCCTCGCAGAGGCTGGCCATCACACCTATTCGCTCGATGGCGATAATGTGCGCCACGGGCTCAATCGCGATCTGGGCTTTACCGAGGGCGACCGGGTGGAGAACATCCGCCGCATTGGCGAAGTAGCGAGGCTCTTTGTCGATGCGGGCCTGATCGTCACCTGCTCCTTCATCTCGCCCTTCCGCGCTGAACGCCGCATGGTGCGCGAGCTGATGGAAGACGGCGAGTTCATCGAGGTGTTTGTCGATGCCCCGCTGGAGCTGTGCATGGAGCGCGACCCCAAAGGGCTCTATCGCAAGGCGAAGGCAGGCGAGATCAGGAACTTCACTGGTTTCGACAGCCCCTATGAGCCGCCTGAAGCCCCCGAGCTGCGTATCGATACCGGTGCGATGAGTGCGGAGGAATCGGCCGACAGGGTCATCGCCCTGCTCCGGAAATCCGGGCGTCTCTGACAGGAAAGAGACGTCTCGCGGCAAGACGGTCCTTGCGTCCGGACAGGCTTCCCTCAGCCAGCGGCACACCTCCCTTTCAGCGTGTTCGGCGGTCCGTCTCCGGAGACCGTTTTCCGAGCCCGTTTTCCGAGCCCGTTTCCAGGCTCGCAGGGCCTGTCTGAAAGCCCTTGAACTAACGCATGATGGAATTTTATTCGCCTAGACGACCTGAACCTGTCCATATTTTTGACCGCCCGCAGTTTTTCGGCGGATCTGGGCAGGGTGTGGACAAGTTCGGCCCGGATCTGGACAAGTTCGGCTAAGGTTTGGACAGGTTCGGCCTTCGCGTGGACAAATTAGAAATTGCTAATGTGATAGATTAAATTGTCATCATAAAATATTGATGTTTTATCTTTAAATCAACACTTAATTTGCGGATTTTGGTTTGGTCAGCTTTCCATCGGAAAGTTGACATTTATGGCCTTAAAGGCGGCCGACACTGCTGACTGTATTCAGATTCGGTAAAGAAAGAGGGTGTTAGGAAGATGGTCCTAAAAATTTTGCCGAAACTCAGAATGGCACGAGTTCGGCCAGAATTCCGATTTAGTAAAATAGGGTGAAGTGCGGCGTGCAGACACACGTGGCAAATCCTTGCACACGCTAAAGCCTGGTACATCGAACCGCGGTCAGCCCCGCTCGCTTTTGCGGGTGCGGAAGTCAATCCGGAGCGGTCATTCCGGCTGGGTCAATCCGGCCCGGCAAAACCCGCCACCCGGCAGTTCCGGCCCGGTCAGCCCCTCGTCCATAGCGGAGCAAAAGCGCGGCAGTACCGGGGATCAGCGCTGCCGGGAGGGGGGTCGGCTGCGTGGTCCGGGGTTTGCACCTAAGCGGGCGAACCCGAACACCCGCAAGACAGGCGCCTCGACATGATGACCCGTCCACTCCGGCCCCAGCGTCCCTCCCGCATCACCCCTGATGATATCCGCCAGATTGCCTTCACGCTGATCGACCGGCACGGCGCGCGGGCGCTGGGCTATGCCGATCTCGCGGTGGAGGAGCTGGAGGGCAAGGGAGAGGCCGCATCAGCCGAGGCGTGGAAAGCGCTACGCAGCGAGATCGTCGATGCGCTGGAAGGGCGCAGCCGGCGCGAGGCAGCCATCAGGGTGCACTAAACGCGACGTGGCGCGCACTTCGCGCTTGCATCATCGCGGTCTCACCCTGAACTATGATCCCGCATGCTGACCCCGGAAAAAGCCCTTGCCGAACTGACGGCCATGTTCACGCCGGAGCGCACTGCGCCCGGTATGCGCGAGGCCTTGCGCCGGGCGGTGGCCCTTACCGAGCTTGAGCCTCCGGGTGTGGAGGTGATCGAGGACATCACCTTGCCGGGGCCATCCACGCCGCTGCCTGCACGGGTCTGGCGGCCCTTTGATGCTGCCGATAACGGGGCAGGGCTGGTCTATTTTCATGGCGGCGGCTTCGTTACCGGCGATATCGAGACCCATGCTGCCCTGTGCCAGCGCCTGGCGGCTGCATCGGGTGTAAGGGTGGTGTCGGTCGATTATCGCCGCGCGCCTGAACACGCCTTTCCCGCTGCGGTCAATGATGCCCTTGCAGCATTTGACGCCGTCCATGAGGGCGCGCTCGCCTATCATGGCTTTTCGCCGGACAGGTTGGCGGTCGGCGGGGATTCGGCAGGTGGCAACCTCGCCGCCGTCATTGCCCAGCACAGGCGCGGCAAGGCCGCCTTCCAGCTATTGTTCTACCCGCTATTGCAGCTGGTCGAGATCGAGCGCGCCCGCCAGCCCTGGCAGGAAGGTCCGCTCCTCTCGCGCGAAATCCTTAACTCGGTCCGTCACACATATCTGCGCAGCCCCGATGATGTGAAGGATGTGCGGGTGTCCCCGCTGCTCGCGGATGATCTAAAGGGCATAGCGCCAACCTTCCTTCTGGCCGCCGAGCTTGATCCGCTTGTCAATGAAGGCCGCGCCTATGCCGAGCGTCTGGCGGCGTCTGGCGTGCCTGTGGAGCGCGTGGTGATCAACACGGTGCCCCACGGCTTCCTCAACATGACGCGCATCCTGCCGCAGGCGGTGGAGGCGATCACACGGGCAGCGCGGGCGCTGGAAAAGGGGCTGGCATGAGCTTGAAAGGCTATCAGCCGGACCCGGCCTTCGCGCGCCTTGGCCCTGACTTTGCCGATGCGGTGGAGCCTGCCGACTTTCCCGCCGCGATTCCGCGCTACTGGAATGATCGCTGGGCGGGCGCGGTCGGGCTTGGCGGCCTCAAAGAGGAAGAGCGCGCCGCGCATTTTCACCGGTTCGAGCCTTTGCCGGACAATCTTTTGAAGCCGCTGGCGCTGCGCTATCACGGCCACCAGTTCCGCACCTACAATCCCCAGATTGGTGACGGGCGCGGCTTTCTTTATGCGCAGCTGCGCGATGACAGAGGCCGGCTTCTTGATCTTGGCACCAAGGGGTCAGGCCAGACGCCCTATTCGCGCTCCGGCGATGGCCGCCTGACGCTGAAAGGCGCCGTGCGCGAGATACTGGCCGCCTCGATGCTGGAAGCGCTGGGGGTGAACACCTCGAAGATTTTTGCCGTCTATGAGACCGGCGAGCAGCTGCATCGCGGCGATGAGCCGAGCCCGACCCGCTCTGCCGTGATGACGCGGCTTTCCCACTCCCATGTGCGCATCGGCATGTTCCAGCGCCATGCGTATTTCAACCGGCCTGACCTGATCGAAGCGCTGATGGATTATGCGATTGTGCACTTCCACCCCGAAGCGGCGGGCGGGGAGACGGCAGAGCGCGCTGCGAACTTCCTCAAGGCGGTCTGCGCGGCGCAGGCCAAACTGTGCGCTGAATGGATGGCGGCAGGCTTTGTTCACGGCGTGCTCAACACCGATAATCTCGTCGTAACGGGCGAAAGCTTCGATTATGGGCCGTGGCGCTTCCTGCCGAGTTTCCAGATGGGCTTCACGGCCGCCTATTTCGACGAGACGGGGCTTTATGCCTATGGCCGCCAGCCTGAAAGCGTGCTGTGGGCGCTGGAACAGCTTGCTGGCTGCCTGACGCTGATCGGGGAGGAGGAGAGCCTCGTCGCCGCCCTGATGACCTTCCCCGATGCCTATCGCGCGGCCATTCATGAGGCTTGGCTGAGGCGGCTCGGCCTGCAGCCGCTGGAGGCAGC
>CAZCEG010000153.1:0-5814 GCA_964497275.1 uncultured Oceanicaulis sp. | reverse complement strand
TATCGGGATCAGTCTTGCGGGGGGACATAGCGATCCGTCTCCTTTTTGTGGGCGCGGCGCAGGCTGATCACCCGAACCCGGCCGTCGCGATAGGTGAAGGCGAGACAATGAGCCACGCCGTCTATAAGGCCCCACGCCCGATAGCGGGTTTCGCCATAGGGCGCGCGGCGGTCTTCAAGAAAGGCGAGCATTTCGAAATCGACCGCGCGGGCAAGGGACACGCCGTGCTTGGCGATGTTGGTGGCATCTTTCGCGGGATCGAACTCGATTTCTACAAATTGTATATACAATAAATTCCTGATCTCGCCAAGCTGATAGAGGTGGGCTTGGTAATTTTAAGGCCCTCGTCCTTCGAGCGCCACCGCGTTCCGAAAGGATGAGGGCCTTTGATCGCCTTCAAGCCACCTCATCCTGAGGGTGAGCGAAGCGAACGTCTCGAAGGACGAGGGGGCTTATTCCACCGCCCGCACCGCCATATTGTCGATAAGCCGGGTCGAGCCGACGCGCACGGCCGCCAGCACGCGCGCGGGTGCGCTGACGCGGCCGGGCGGCAGGGCGCGCAGCGTGTCCGCCTCGCGCACCTCGATATAGTCCACGCCATCAAACACGCCGCCCGCCACCTGCCGCGCATGGGCAAGGGCAGCCTCCACCGGCTCGCCATCTTCCAGCGCATGGGCGAGATCGCGCAGGATCACGTTCAGGCGGCCCGCGCGCATCCTGTCGGTGGAGCTGAGATAGCGATTGCGCGAGGAGAGGGCGAGGCCGTCCGTCTCGCGCACCGTCTCGCCCGCGATGATCTTCACCGGCAAGGCGAGATCAGCGACCAGCCGCCGGACGACCAGAAGCTGCTGGTAATCCTTCTCCCCGAACACGGCGATATCGGGCCTGACCTGACCCAGCAGCCGCGCCACGACAGTTGCCACGCCGGCAAAGAAGTGCGGGCGCGCCTCGCTTTCCAGCTCCAGCGCAGGCCCGCCCATGTGCAGCGTGGTGGCAAACCCGTCCGGATAGATTTCCGCCACCTCCGGCGCGTAAAGCAGATGGCATCCGGTCGCAGCCAGCAATGCAGAGTCCGCCTCCAGCGTGCGCGGATAGCGGTCAAGATCCTCATTCGGGGCAAACTGGGTGGGATTGACGAAAATGCTCACCACCACGCGGTCAGCCAGCTCCAGCGCCTTGAGCACCAGCGCGATATGGCCATCATGCAGCGCGCCCATGGTCGGCACGAAGCCCACCGAATCGCCAAGCGCGCGCCAGTCGCCAATCGTCTCGGCAAGGCTTTTCGCGGTATGGGCGGCAGGCAGGTGCAGGGCAGGCAGCATGGGCGAAATCTCTCCCCGGAGACGATGGCGCGCACGCTAGACGGGCAGGAACGCTGGAGGCAAGGGCGCGACTCGGCTACCCCTTCTTGTATGCGCCATGTCTTGCCCCTTCTGACGAGCCTGATCACCGCCTCGGCCCTGAGTGCCTGCGCCTCAACCGGCGCGCCAGTGGCCTTGAGCGCGGATGGCGAGCAGGCCGAACGCCTCGCGGCCGTGCTGATCGATCATGCCCGCCGCGATGATCCCGCCCTTGGCGCAGCGCGCGCGGAGATGACGGCGCTGGAATGGGCGCTTGCCGGGCAGTTGGCCTCCGGCGAGGCGGAGGCCGAAACCCCGCCCGCGCCCGCACTGCTGGCTGCGCCTGATACGGTCGGCGGCATCAGCCTTTTCCACGCCATCCACCTTGCCTCCTACCGGGAGGCCCGCCACGGGGCGGAGGGCTGGCGCGCGCTCCAATCCCAGCACGCATCGCTTGCCGGGCTGGACGCGCGGCTGGTGGAGGCTGATCTCGGCGCGCAGGGGCTTTACCTGCGGCTGCTGGCCGGGCCGTTTGACACACCCGAGGCGGCGAGCGCGGCCTGCGGGCCCATTCAGGCGGGCGGCAACTGGTGCGCTGTTCTGCCCTTTGATGGCGAAGCGCTGATCCCGTAGTCTGCCTGTCACGCCAATATGTGAACCATGGTTTGCGTTAGGCGCCAGTCTCGCTATCTGTTTGGTCAGGCAAGCCGTCGGCAATCGGGATACGCATGAACGGACCATCCCATCTCAGCCTTCCCGAGACCTTCCTGCCGGGCGGTGCGCGCAAGCCTGCCTCCGGCGCGCATGTCATCGTGGTCGGCAATGAGAAGGGCGGGGCGGGCAAATCCACCGTTGCCATCCACATCGCGATCGCCCTGATGCGCATGGGCCAGCGCGTGACCGCGATCGACCTTGATCTGCGCCAGGCGAGCTTCACCCGCCATCTGGAAAACCGGGCCCGCTGGGCGGCCAAGCGCGGCATTGACCTGCCGATCCCTGACCGTGCCAGCCTGCGCACCAGCCTGTCGCGCAATATCGATCAGGCCGAGGCTGACGAAAAAGCGATCTGGGCAAGGGAGCTCGCCGCACTCAGCGCGAAATCGGATTTCATCGTCATCGATGCGCCGGGCCACGACACGCATTATGCACGCCTCGCCCATGCCAGCGCCGACACGATCATCACGCCGGTCAATGACAGCTTTGTCGATTTCGACCTGCTGGCAGAGGTGGATCCGGACACGTTCGAGGTGGGACGGCCCAGCCTCTATTCGGAAATGGTGTGGAATTGCCGCAAGCAGCGCGCGCTGGCCGACAAGCGCTCCATTGACTGGGTGGTGATGCGCAACCGTGTCTCCACCCTCGATGCCCGCAATACGCGCCGCGTGGCCGATGGCCTGAAAAAGCTCTCAGAGCGCGTCGGCTTCCGCATTGCGCCGGGCTTTTCCGAGCGCGTGATCTATCGCGAGCTGTTCCCGGTGGGCCTGACCCTCATAGACCTTACCGAATCCGGCTCTGCGGTGCCCTTCACCATGAGCCATGTCGCGGCGCGTCAGGAATTGCGCGACCTGCTGATCGTCCTGCGCCTGCCGGCCCTTGCCGGCAAGCCTTTCCCGTTCTGATGCGGAGCGCGGGCGGATGAGTGTTCTCTTCGGGGTGATTGCGGCGCTGGGCGCCATGGTGGTGTTGGCCTGGCTGTTTTCGCGGGCCGATCCGTCGCGAATGGCGCGCTATCTGCGCATCGCGGCGGCGCTCGGCGTCACCGGGTTCGGCATTCTTCTGACCGTGCGGGGGATGGGCATTCTTGGCGTGCCGATGGCGATTGCGGGGCTCGGCTTTCTCGTCACGGGCAGCTGGCCTGCGCTGGGGCGGCGCTATGGCATGGGCGGCGGTCAGGCAGGCGGGCCGGGCTCAGCGCGTTCGCGTTTCGGCGGGGCGATGAGCGTGGAGGAAGCGCGCGAGACGCTGGGGGTGAAGCCCGGTGCGACCCGCGAGGACATTCAGGCCGCTTATCGCGAGCTGATGAAGAAGGTCCACCCCGATACGGGCGGCAATGACGCGCTTGCCCGCCGCGTCCGTCAGGCCCGCGATCTGCTGCTCGGGGATTAGATCTTAAGCGTCCGGGCTGACGGCGAAGCAGGCTTCGTTCAGCCGGGCGAGGCGCGCGCACACCGTCCGCGCCGTATTCTGTTCAATGGCATCAAAGCGGGCGCGCCATAGCGTGCGGCCATCGCGCTGGATCGCTTCTGTCACCTTACGACCAGAGCCAAGTTCCGGCGCGAGGCCCAGCACCGTCTCCAGCCGCGCGCGGGCAACAGCCTCTGATCCGAACGCGCCCACCTGCACCGCCCAGCCGGAAAGGGCAGGGGCGCTGGAGCCTGTACTTGCGGCCGCAAACAGGCTCGGCTCTTCCAGCGTCACGGCAGGCTGCGCTGGTGCGGGCCGGGCAAGGTCTGGCGTGTCCTCCAGCACCACGTGCACCGGCGGGGCGGCCTCCCCATTGCCGGCGGCGGCGGAGCCCATGGCGGTGGGGCCGGGCATGCCGGAAAGCTCGGCGGTCAGGATTTCCTGCTCGCGGATCGGGCTGAGCCGCGGCGCGTTGAGGCTCGCCAGCAATACGCCCTGACGGCGCGCATCCAGCGTCGAGAAGGCCGCTTCCACCAGTTCCTCGGCATGGGCGTCGCGCACCGGCGCGGTCGCTCCGCCCATCACCACGGCGACAAGGCGCGTGCCATCGCGCTGGCCGGTGACGACCACGTTGAAGCCGGACGCGCGGATATAGCCTGTCTTCAGCCCGTCAATGCCGGACACCCGGCCCACAAGCGTGTTGTGATTGGTGTAGGTGCGGTCGCCATGGCGGAAGCTGCGCTCGCCAAAGTAATGGAAATACTGCGGAAAATCGCGGTGCAGCGCATGGGCAAGGCGCGCCATGTCGCGCGCCGTCGTGCGCTGGTTGGCATCGGGAAGGCCAGACGCATTGCGGAACACCGTGGCCGTCAGGCCCAGCTCTGCGGCCCGCGCAGTCATGCGCTCGGCAAAGGCCGCTTCGCTGCCCGCCAGATGCTCGCCCACCATCGCGGCAACGTCATTGGCGCTGCGGATGACGAGGGCGCGGATCGCGGTTTCTGCCGTGATCGTGCCGCCAACGGCCACGCCAAGCTTTGAGGGCGGGCGCGAGGCCGCCTCCCGGCTCATCGTCATGCGCGTCTGCAAGGTCAGCTCCCCGCGTTCGATGGCCTCGAACAGCATGTAGAGCGTCATCATCTTGGTGAGGGAGGCGGGGTAGCGGCTGGCATCGGCGCGGCGGGCATGGAGCACCTCGCCGGTATCCATATTGGCCACGAAGGCCGCATAGCGGTCCTGCCCAAAGGCGGGCGCGCCGAACGCCGCAAGCGTCAGCACCAGCGCCAGACATGCACCCAGAATGCGTGTGATCATAGGCCCGCATGATGGTGGCAAAGCGTTGCCGGGCCGTTAACCGCCTTGACCGGAAGGTATTTTGTGCGCTGCACAAAAAAGGTTGACGCTGCGGGTGCGAACAGGCATATTTGCTGCAGTTGCGAATGGCAACCGAGGACGGCATACCATGTCAGACGAAGCCCAGACCCCGCAGACGGAAACGTCCGAAAGCGCTGCTGCTGAGCCGAAAGTGACGGTTCAGTCCGCCCCGGCGGCCAAGCCCGCCGAGGCGAAAGCCCCGCAAACCCGCACTGTAAAATCCGCGGCCGCACCTGCAAAGACGGCCGCCGCGAAAAAGCCGGTTGTCCAACCGGCTGCCGAAACGAAAGCCAAGGCGGCCAGCCCCGCCAAGGCCGCGCCCCCGAAGAAGGCGAAGAAGCCAGCGACCCGCAAGCCTTCGCCGCCCCGCAAATTTGTGGACACAATCTCAGGAGATACGATCATGGCCGCTGCAGCCAAAAAAGACTTCGCCAAGGAAACCATCGAAACCTTCACGACCGCTTCGAACGAAGCTATGAAAGAAGGCTTTGAAAAGTCCCTCGGCGCGATCAGCGAATTCAGCGCTTTCCAGAAGAGCTCGGTTGAAGCCGTGATCGCGTCTGCGACCACGACCTCGAAAGCCTTTGAAGAGCTCAACGCTCTGGCCGTCGGCTATGCCAAGAAGTCGGTGGAAGACAGCATGAGCGTCGCCAAGTCGCTCGCTGGCGCCAAGTCGGTTCAGGAAGTCATCGAAATCCACGCTGACTTCACCAAATCCTCGCTGGAAGCCTACCTCGCCGAAGTGAACAAGGTCTCTGACCATGTGTCCGCGATGGTGAAAGACTCCATGAAGCCGCTCAATGACCGCTTCGCCGCGGCCGTCGAGATGATGCAGTCGCAGCGCTAGGCCTCAAAGCGCCTCAAGACGACGCATCGGCAAAAGAATTTCGGGCGCGCTCCTTTATGGAGCTGCGCCCGGTAACAAGTCCTCCCTGACTGGCCCGGCTTACCTGCCGGGCCTCTTTTTTTGCAATCTAGC